>DASTNU010000994.1:0-7551 GCA_035720605.1 Longimicrobium sp.
TGCCGAGCCGCGGCACCCGCTGGGACGCGCCCGGCGGCGGTTCCCGGCAGCGGGTGAGGGGGGTGCGGAGCCGCCGGCCCGCTACCGGCGCGCCTTCGACGGGGCGGGCGACCGGCAGGTGCACGGACGCGCCTCCGACCACCGGGCCGACGTGGGGGTGCAGCTGCCGCGCCGCCGGTCCAGCGCCTTCGACCGCATGCGCCGCAGCCCGGTGCGCCACGGGGTCATCGGCCTGGGGGTGATCGGGGCGGCCACGCCGCTGGCCATCGCCCGCACCAGCCAGATGCGCACGGACCCCGCGCACGAGAGCCGGGTGTCGGTGCTGCCGGAGCTCAACCCGCTGGCGGCGGGGCAGATCACCGAGCACGCGGTGGGGCAGGCCTGGCGCGACGCCAACCTGGCCCTCGAGGAGGACAGGACCTCCGAGAAGGAGGCCGTCATCGAGCGCAACATCGAGCGCTACAGCGAATACGACATCCCGCGCGACCTGGCGGAGAGCATCTACGACATCGCGCTGGAGGAGGACATCGACCCCGACGTGGCGTTCGGGCTGGTGCGCACGGAGAGTGCGTTCAAGAACAGCGCGACCAGCCACGTGGGCGCCATCGGCCTCACGCAGCTCATGCCCGCCACGGCGCGCTGGATCAAGAAGGACGTCACCGTCCGCGACCTGCGCGACCCGGAGGTCAACCTTCGCATCGGGTTCAAGTACCTGAACGACCTGATGCAGAAGTACGACGGCGACACCGAGCTGGCGCTGCTGGCGTACAACCGGGGCCCGGGAACGGTGGACCGCGTGCTCAAGCGGGGCGGCGACCCCGACAACGGGTACCCCGACATGGTCCTGCGCGACGCGACCCCGCACCCGTAGCGGGCGCATCCGCGGACCGCGACCGGCCCTTCTGGACGATGCTCCGGGAGGGCCGGCCTGCGTCGCAGCCGGGGCCCCCCCTCGCCCGAGCGGCTGAAGCCGCCGCGCCGCCGCAACGGCCGCGGAAAGCCCCGCGAACCGCGCGGGGCTTCGACGGCGCGGGGGGATCGATTCCGTGCACGCGCCGGCGGAGCGCATCGCCGGAATCTATCCCCCCGGCGCGCACCGCATTACATTGTCCGGTCCCACTTCTGCACGAAACGCAGGGCCATGGCAACGCTACCGCACAACAAGCTGATCGCCGTGCCGGCCAGCGGCACCCCGCAGGTGCACGAGCCCGCGCACGACGAGCACCGCAACCCCGGGATGCCGCTGGACCTGGACTGGGTGGAGGCGGTGCGCGTGAACCGCAGCGCCGTGGAGCGCCGCGCCGCCACCATCCCCACGCGCCGCACGGTCAAGAAGCAGTGGCAGGCGGCGTGGCTGCTGCGCGCCATCACGCTGATGGACCTGACCACCCTTTCCGGCGACGACACGCCGGGGACGGTGCGCCGCCTCTGCGCCAAGGCGCGGCAGCCGGTGCGGCCGGACCTGCTGGAGGCGCTGGGCGCGCAGGACCTCCCCATCCGCACCGCCGCCGTCTGCGTGTACCACGCGCTGGTGTCCACCGCCGTGGAGGCGCTGCGCGGATCGGGGATCCCGGTCGCCGCGGTCTCCACCGGCTTTCCGGCGGGCCTTTCGCCCTTCGAGCAGCGGGTGGAGGAGATCCACGCGTCGGTGGAAGCCGGGGCGGAGGAGATCGACATCGTCATCACCCGCGCGCACGTGCTAACCGGCAACTGGCCGGCGCTGTACGACGAGGTGCGCGCCTTCCGGCAGGCGTGCGGCCCGGCGCACCTCAAGACCATCCTGGCCACCGGCGAGCTGGCGACGCTGCGCAACATCGCCAGGGCGTCGCTGGTGTGCATGATGGCGGGCGCCGACTTCATCAAGACCTCCACCGGCAAGGAGGCGGAGAACGCCACCCTCCCCGTGGGCCTGACGATGGTGCGCGCCATCCGCGAGTACCGCGAGCGCACCGGCCACGTGGTGGGGTTCAAGCCGGCGGGCGGCATCAAGACGGCCAAGCAGTCGCTGGACTGGATGCTGATGATGAAGGAGGAGCTGGGCGTGGAGTACGTGCGCCCCAACCTGTTCCGCTTCGGCGCCAGCTCGCTGCTGGGCGACATCGAGCGCCAGCTGGAGCACCACGCCACCGGCCGCTACTCCGCCGCCCACCGCCACCCGATGGCGTAATCGGCAAGGTCGAACGGTCGATCAGTGCCCAGCCGCGGTGCGGGAGGATACGATCCCCGCATCGCGGCTGTCGTATTCCGTACGCACTGGACACAGGCGCCTTTTCGAATAGATTTCGCGACGGAAAGGAGGTGGGGTCATGAGCCACATGCTCGAACTGTCGGACCAGGTCTACGATGAGATCCGTGGAGCGGCCGAGGCCCAGGGCCTCACTCCCGCAGGCTGGATCGTCTCGCATCTACCGTCATCGAACGGGGCCGATGGTCCGCGACCCGGCGAGAAGCCACTTACGATGGCAGATCGGTTGGTGGGGAGGGTCGGGAGAATCGGCAGCGGTAACGGTGAGCCGAGTTCCGACAATCTGGCACAGTCCCTCGGGGAGTATCTCGGGGCGAAGCAGCGGGCTGGTCGCCTGTGACGCTGTGTGACACGGGGCCCATGGTCGCCATGGTGGATCGTGATGATCCATACCAAGTCCGCTGCATTGCCGCGCTCACGCGACTTCCTCCCGATGATTTCGTGACGACCTGGCCCTGCCTCACGGAGGCGATGTACCTGCTGGGGGTCCGGTACGGCCCTGTGGCGCAGGAGGATCTCTGGGCCTACGTGGCGGAAGGCGTGATCAAGCTGCATCAGCCCGCCGCTGACGAGTGGGAACGTGTGCGCGCGCTGATGCTAGCCTATCGGGACGCGCCGATGGACCTTGCTGACGCCTCGCTGGTGGTGGCGGGGGAGCGTCTGCGGCTGAATCGGGTCTTTACGACGGATCGCCATTTCCACGCGTACCGGCTGCAGGGACGGGACGCGTTCGAGGTCATCTTCGCAGCAAACTGAAGTGGCGCGCATCGAGCTGTCGGACGATCAGTATGCGCGGCTGCTGGCGGTCGCGGGCTCGAAAGGGTTGACGCCGATCGGCTGGATCATCGCTACTTTGCTGCGGTCCGACGACGAACGCCGGGAGAGTGACGGCGCAGGCTTTCTTTCCGAGAGTGACCGCGCCGACCTGGCCGCACGAGTGGAGCAGGAGCGGGTTGAACCCTCTTCTTGAACGGGCTGACAGAGAGGATACGCCCGAAGATCGAAGCCCCGTCTGGCGAGTGTTGAGCGAGCCGGACGGGGCTTCTGGCTTTTCGAGCGGGCGGCTTCCTCCGCTCAAGTGGGGGACGTGCCGTCCAGCACTTCGCGGAAGGCGGTGAGCACCGCCTGGTCCGGCGTGCGGTCGAAGACGGCGTAGGCGACGTGGTCGAAGCAGCGCGCGAAGAGGCCGCCCGGACCGAGCGCCTCGCCGAAGAGCCCGGCGATCATCCGTGGATCGTTGCCGAATACGCCGCACCCCCAGGCCCCCAGCACCAGCACGCGGTGGCCGTGGTGCGCCGCGACCCAGAGCACCTTGCGCAGGCGCTCCGCCATCGTCGGGCGGATGAGCGCCTCGCTCCCCGGCTCGTTCAAGCGTACCGCCCCCGCGTTCACGGCCGGCGCGGTGATGAACGAGGCCAGGAAGGGCTCCTCCAGCAGTCCGCCACCATCGCCGCGGAAGACGGGCACGCGCGGCGAGTAGATCATGTGGTCGGAATAGAGGAGGGTGCCGCGCTGGCGGTTGTGCTGGTACATCTCGGGGAGCGCCTGCAGGCAGGGATACAGCCCCGACGAGCGGGCCAGCGACTCCTCCTGGGCCTGGCTGCCGGAAAGAAAGCCGCCGCCGGGGTTCCTGGCCGAGGCGAAGTTGAGGCAGACCGGGTCCGCGTCCGCCAGCCGGCGCGCCGCCTGGAGCGTGGTCTCGCCGGTCACCTCGACCACGGCGGCCGGCACCGGCTCCCGCGGGCAGCCGGGGAGAGGATCCGGAAAGTCGTGCGGGCGGTAGAGCAGCGACCCCGCCACGGCGGCCTGCTGCGCGTCCCCGATCTCGACGACGCGGCCGGAGGGGCCGGCGTAGCGTCCCTCGCTGAGGATCTCCAGCGTCTCACGGGCCAGGGCCGCCCGGCGCTCGCGGTTCATCGGTTCCTGGTTCGCATCGGGTAGGGAAGCGGACGAGCCCCGCCTGGCAGCGGGGCTCGTCCCGTCTTCGCGCGGCGGGACGCTACCCGCCCACGCCCGCCCCGGCGGCGAGCGCACCCGCGCCGCCGGCGCTGCCGTGGCGCCCCGCGGGGTGGCGGGCGGCGATGCGCTCGGCGAGGAGGGTGGCGAGCGCCATGATGGTCTCCTGCGGGTTCACCCCGGGGGCGGTGGGAAGGAGCGACCCGTCGGCCACGTACACGCCGGGGACGCCGTGACGCTCTCCGTCCGGCGTGCAGCCGCTGGTGGCCGGGTCCGTCCCGATGCGGCAGGTGCCGTTCACGTGCGCGGAAAGCACGCCGAGCTGGTTGGGACCGGACGGTCGCAACGACATCGCGCCCAGTTCCTTCGGCGAGCGCATCCGGCAGAGCTGCGCGTGCAGCGTCGACACCTCCTCCGCCCCCGCGGCAAAGTGGATCCGCGCCGCGGCATCCATCCCCCGCAGCAGCCGGGACCGGTCGGTCGCGGACACGCGGTAGTGGATGCGGGTGCGGCCGTTTCGATCTACCCACACCCCCCCGTTGGACCGCGCGCGGTCCGCCCCGTCGCGCACCAGGACGATCATCGACCCCAGGTACGGCGCCGCCTCCATCATCGCCCGGTGCGCCGCGCCAAAACCGGGAAGGGCCACGGCGCTGAGGGCGGGATAGAAGGGCGGCGTCTCGATCCAGAAGCCGTAGCCGTCGCTGCCGCGCAGGAACTCGTCGCAGACGGCGGTGAGCGGGACCCCCGCGGCGCCGCACATCTCGCGCCCGTAGCGGCCGATCACGCCGGTGGTGGGATGGAGGCGGAGGAAGCGGCCCACCCCGCCGCCGCCCATCCCCGAGCGCTGCAGCAGCGCCGGCGTCCCCACCGCGCCGCCGGCCAGCACCACCACCGGCGCCTCCACGGTCAGCCGCCCCCGCGCCGCGCCCGAGGCACGGTCCAGGATGGCGGCGTGGACGCGCTTGAGCGGGGCGCCGGCGCCCTGCTCCGCCAGCTCGATGCGCTCCGCGCGCACGTCGGCGAAGAGCCGCGCCCCGGCGGCCAGGGCGGCGGGAACGTAGACGTCCGCGGCCGCGCGCCGCGCGCCGTACCGGCAGCCCAGGCCGCAGAAGCCGGAACGGACGCAGTTGTGCGCGTTGATGCTGAGCGGCCCCGCGCGCCACCCCAGCGCGCGCGCCCCGTCCAGCAGCGCGCGGTTCACCGGCGAGTGCGCGTCGTCCGGCACCACGCGCGTGTGCGTCTCTTCCTCGACGCGGTCGAAGACGGGCGCCAGGTCCGCCGGGCGCATCCCCACCGTGCCGTGCGCGGCGGCCCACTCGTCCAGCACCCAGTCCGGCGTGCGGAGCATCACCAGCCAGTTCACCGTGGTGCTGCCGCCCACCGCGCGCCCCTGCAGGATGGGGAGCGCCAGGTCGTCGGTGGCGCGGGCCCCGCCCTCCGCGTACAGGCGGGGCGCCATCTCCGCCTCTCGCTCCGTGAACTGCGGGTGCCGCCAGAAGGCGCCCTCTTCCAGCAGCACCACCTCGTGCCCCGCCTCCGCCAGCCGCGCCGCGGCAACCGCCCCGCCCGCGCCGCTGCCGATCACGCACACGTCCGCGCGCACCCGCGTGTCGCCGCGCAGCCGCGCGCCCTCGACGATGCCGTTGAGCGTGGGATCGCCGGCCAGCATGTCCAGCTGGGGGCGGATGGGGATGATGCGGGTGGCGCGCCCGCCGTCCTGCCGCGCCACCGGCTCCGCGTCCGTCGATACGCCCGGCAGCGGCCCCTCCCACGCGACCTCCGGCGAGCGCTCGTGCAGCGGGCCGCGGTAGCCGATCGCCGCGTGGCTGGCGGGGTCCGCGTAGCACGTGGAGAGGATGAGCCGGCGGAGGGCCTGGAAGGCGGTGCGCAGCAGGGGGATGCGGCTGATCTCCCAGCCGCGCAGCCACGCCTCCTGCCGCTGCGCCGGGAGCTCCGCGAAGCCCAGGGGACGGCCGGCGTTCACCAAGCCCGCGGCCGGCGCCGCCAGCAACGACAGCAGCCCGCCCACCCTGCGCCCCTGCTCGGCATCCATCCCGTCCAGGCGCACCTCCACGGCGCGCGCCAGCCGCACGGCGGCCGGGTCCGGCTCGTCCGGGAGCGGCACCATGCACCTGCACAGGGCGACCAGCGTGGCTTGCTGTCGCGGAGAGAGCATCTGTCCGTGGATGGGAGACACGGCGGGAGGGACGCTCAAGGTTGCGCGCGAGACACCCGTTTGTCAACGCATTCGCGGCGCGCGGGGGATGGACGGCGCATCCGGCCCGTAACGTCCCAAACTGCTTCCTGGCAACGAGATAGGCCTGCGCACGGGCCCGCATCTTGCACCTTTCCGCCCCCCCGCCCGGGCCGGATGGGCGGGCGCTGGACGTGAAGGAACCCGAACGGGAAAGGGAGTGGATGATGAGCTACGAGCGGGACTACGGGAACCGGAACCTCCTGGAGCGGGCGGCGCACCGGGTGCGCGGCTGGATCGGCCACCGCGGCGGCCGCGACATGGGGTACGACGACGGGTACCGCGGCGGGATGATGCACCGCGGCTGGAACGACGAGCGCGGGTACCGCGAGATGGGCGGCATGGGCCGCGGCGGGTACGCCGGCGGGATGGACCGTGGCTACGGGGCCGGCACCTGGCGCGGCTACAACGACGACTGGAACCGCGGGATGGGTGGCGGCCGCGGCGGCGAGTACCGCACGGGCGGCTACAACGCGCGCCACGGCGGCTGGGACGTGGACTGGGACGACAGCCGCCCGGGCGGCTACGGGATGGAGCGCGGCGGGATGGATCGCGGTGGCATGGGCCGCGGCTGGACGGGCGGCGGCGAGCGCGACCACTACATGGGCCGCGACTTCATGACCAACCAGGGCCACTACGGCCACGACCGCGGCTGGCGCGACGACGACGCTACCCTGCCCGGCGGCGACTGGAACCGCGGGGGGATGGGCGGCGGAACGACGGGCCGCGGGATGATGGGCGGAACGGGCCGCGGCATGATCGGCGGCACGGACCGCGACTGGAACCGCGGCGACCGCGGCGACTGGGACCGCGGCGACTGGGACCGCGGCGGCCGGAACCGCGGGATGCAGGGCGGGATGAGCCGCGGCTACGCCGGTGGCGGGATGATGGACCCGGACACCGACATGGGTGACGCGGACGGCGGGACCATCGGCAACTACGGCGCGTACGGCGGCTACGGCTTCGACCGGTTCCGCAGCGCCAGCGCCGGCGGCGTGCCGACCGGCCAGTACTTCCGCGGCTACGGCGTGGGCTCCGGCTATCGCGGGTGATCCCGCGGCGGACGCTGGAGCAGAGGGGCGGGGCCCGGCGT
>DASTNU010000995.1:0-4920 GCA_035720605.1 Longimicrobium sp.
GACGAGCTCGGCGTCCGGGCCCATCATCATCGACGACAATTCGAGACGCCGCCCGGGGTTGGCGATCCGCTCGGCCGCCGCGGAGAGCGCGGAGAGCGACATCCCCCATGCCACGAGCCCCGCGGTCGCCGCCACGACGAGCGGCGGCGCGCCGAGCGTGCCCGTCGCGGCGTACGGGATCATCAGCAGGACCAGGATCAGCAGCGTGAGCGCCGCCAGCCGCATCGCCCGCAGCCAGTACGACGCCCGCGCGGGGATGCCGAGCCGGCGCAGCAGCGCATCGTCCGCGGGGCGAAAGAGGATGGGATACGCCCAGAACGCGACAGGCGCGGACACCAGCAGGCCCAGCGTGATGGCCCCGTCGCCCTCGCGAAGGCTCGGCCGCACGGAATCCGCGCCCAGCCAGAGCGCCGCGACCCCCAGCACCACCGGCACGCCCACGCTGACCCACGCTCCCGCGCTGGGATTGCGGACAGGGTCGGCGGCGCGCCGGGTTTCCAGCGAGAGGAGGAGGCGGAGAGGGCTCGGGGTCACGATCCTCGGCAAACCAGTACGGGACAGACCAGCCAGGGCGCGGAATATGAAACGGCGAGGGTGGCGCGGCAACGCGGACCACTTGCGCCAGGCGATCTATGCACCCAAATTTCGTGCATGGACACGGTTCAGCAGAATCTGCCGATCAGAAGCCGGACACGGCCGCGCATCCGCAGTCCCAAGAGAACGGATGCGCTCTCCGCCACGCTCGCGTCGGGCGCCCTGGCGCGCGTGGTCATCGACTTCGCCGTACATCCGGAGGACGCGTCGCACGGCCGCGAGATCCAGCGCCGTACGGGGCTCACGCCACGCTCGCTGCAGACGGAGCTCGCCAGGCTGGAATCGCTTGGCGTGGTGCGCCGCCGCCCGGACGGTCGCCTCGTCCGCTATGAACTGGTGGAAGGCAACGCGCGGTGGCGTGCCCTGCGAGCCCTGATCCGGGAGCTTGCCGACCCGGTGGACGTGCTTCTGAACGCACTCTCGGACGTACCGGGCATCGCCGCAGCGTTCATCTTCGGATCCATCGCGCGCGGTGATGCACGGGAGGACAGCGACGTCGACGTGTTCATCGTTGACGATGGAACGTCCCACGACCAGCGCGCGCGCCGGACGATCGAAGCGGAAATCCTCCTGGGCCGCGAAGTCAGCGTGATACAGATGACGCGCGACGACCTGGCCCAACGTATGGCATCGGGCAGTTCGTTCGTCCGCAACGTCCTCGGCGGACCGAAGCTTTGGCTGGTGGGGAGTGAGGCAAACCTTCAGGTAGCGCCGTGAGCACGCCACAGCGCATTCAGCAGCTTCTGGACGGACGCCAGTTGCAGGAACTGGTGGCTCCGGATGCGGACATTGCCGCGCTCTGGCAAAAAGCCGTGGCCTCGGTGCGTGATGCGCGAAACAGCACGACCTCTCTCGACAACCAGTACGTGTTGGGATATCAGGCCCTGCTGCAGATGGGGACGGCCCTGCTCGCGTGCGCCGGGTACCGTACACGCGGTGCGCAGGGGCATCACGCAACCACGTTCTATACGGTGTCGGCGCTGGCGATCAAGGGTTTGGAGGAGATCGAGATCCGCACCAACAGGATCCGTGAGATGCGGAAGGTGTCGGCGTACGAGGCCGGATCACCCACGCCCCAGCAGGTCGCGGGTTTGAACGCTCTGCTGGATGAGGTGATGCCGCTCGCTTACAAGTGGCTCGTCGGGCAGCGGCCCGGGACGCGGTTCACGCCCTACGCACCCTGAAGGCGCACCCACCGCTTACTTCAACTCCCCCCGCTCGCGCATGCGGGCGGCGATGCGGGCTTCGAACCCGCGGTCGCTGGGGTCGTAGAAGCGCTCGTCCTTCAGCGCGTCGGGGAGGGTCTGCATCTCCGTGAAGCCGCCCTCGTAGTCGTGGGCGTACTTGTACCCCTCGCCGAAGCCCCACTCCTTCATCAGCGACGTCGTCGGGTTGCGCAGGTGCAGCGGCACCGGCAGCTCCGGGTTGTCGCGCGCGGCCTGCGCAGCCGCGCCGCCGGCCAGGTACGCGCGGTTGCTCTTGGGCGCGCTGGCCACGTACAGGATGGCGTTGTACAGCGGCAGCAGCCCCTCCGGCAGCCCCAGCCGCTCGAACGCCAGCATCGCGTTCACGCTCACGATCCCCGCCTGCGGGTCCGCCAGCCCCACGTCCTCGTACGCCGCCGCGATCAGCCGGCGAAAGACGGTCTTGGCGTCCTCGCCGTTCTGGATCATCCGCATCGCCCAGTACAGCGCGCCGCTGCCGGAGCTGGCGCGCAGCGACTTGTGGAACGCGGAGAGCATCTCGTACATCAGCGAGGTGTCGTACCGCGCCGTGGGCTGCTGCAGCGCCTCGCGCGCCTCGTCCACCGTGATGCGCCCGCCCTCGCCCACCAGCCGCGTGGCGATCTCCAGCCCGGTGAGGGCCTGCCGCGCGTCGCCGCCGGTGTTGCGCACCAGCACGTCCTCCGCCTCGTCCTCGATCGCCACCCCCGACGCGCCCAGCCCCCGCTCCGCGTCCCCCAGCGCGCGCCGGACGACGGCGCGCACGTCGTCCTCGCTCAGCGGCTCCAGCACGATGACGCGGGAGCGGGAGAGCACGGCGGGGTTGATCTCGAACCCGGGATGCTCCGTCGTGGCGCCCACCAGCGTCATCAGCCCGGATTCGATCCAGGGGAGGAGGAAGTCCTGCTGCCCCTTGTTCAGCCGGTGGATCTCGTCGATGAAGAGGAGCGTTCCCCGTCCCGCCCTGCGCCGCGTCTCCGCCTCCTTCACCACCTCGCGCAGCCGGGGCACCCCCTCGCTCACCGCGTTGAACGGCACGAACGCCAGCCCGCTGTCGGAGGCGATCACCCGCGCCAGCGTGGTCTTTCCGCTTCCCGGGGGGCCGTGGAGGATGAGGTTGGGCAGGTGTCCGGCCGCCAGCAGCTTGCGCAGCGTTCCCTCCGGCCCGGCCAGGTGCTGCTGGCCCACGATCTCGTCCATAGTGCGCGGGCGCATCCGCTCCGCCAGCGGCGCGCCCGGGGCGGGAGCCGGCGGACCGGATTCGGCGCGGTCCGCGCGCGCGGGCGGCTCGGCGTCGCCGAAGAGGGAAAGGTCGCTCACGGCTCGAAGTATCCTCGCACCAGCACGTACGTGGCGTAGAAGAGCCCCGCGCCCAGGAACACCGCCAGCGCGGTGGACAGGCTGCGCTTCTTCTGCACCTCGGGGACCAGGTTGCTGGCGCCCACGTACAGCGTCACCCCCGCGCTCAGCGCCAGCCCGGTGGTCTCCAGGATGCGCACGTACTCGGTCAGCACCACGCCCAGGACCGTCGAGACGCCCAGCAGCCCCACCGCGCCGATCGCGCGCTTGGCGGAGTTGCCGCTGGCGAGCATGATGGACGCCACGGTGACGCCCTCCGGCACCTTGTGCAGCAGGATGGCGATGAACACCAGCAGCCCCAGCCAGTTGCCCACGTGAAAGCCGCTGGCGATGGCCACGCCGTCGAAGAAGGTGTGCAGCAGCAGCCCCAGGAGCGCGGAGATGCCCACCCAGCGGCTGACCATGTGCTCCGAGTGCGTTTCCTCGCCAAAGTGGAAGTGGGGGATGAGGACGTGCTGCGTAAGGTGCACCAGCAGGTAGCCGATCAGCACGCCGACGGCCGCCGCCTCGCCCGCTTCCACGGCGTGCGGAATCATCCCCACCAGCGCGGTGGCGATCATGAACCCCGCGCCAAAGGCGATCAGCAGCCGCTGCGTCGCCCGGCCGGTGGGCGACGCGGCGGTGATGACGAACCCGCCCAGCAGGTTGGCGGCGGCTGCCGCCAGGGCGTACCACAGGGCCGTGCTCAAGAAGACGATCCCACGCGTGCAAACGGAGTGAACGGGCCGGAACGGCGCGGGAAACTAGCCGACGGACAGGGAATAGGGAACAGGGAACAGGGAACGGCCTGCAACGGCCCTGCGCTGGCCCCGCGCCTGAGCGGCTAAAGCCGCCGCAACCAAAGCAGAAAGCCCCGCAAACTGCGCGGGGCTTCAACGGCTCGGAGCCTGCCATCGTGCACATCATCCGGCGCGCGGCAGGAGCGGTCCGCGCAGGCGGACATCGTGATGTTGTAGCTGCAGTGCTGCGGTTTCAACCGCCAGGCGGGAGGGCAGCCATCGCGCTGGAATGCCCGCAGTCTCGCCGACCCTGCCCTACCCCTCCAGCACCACGAAGGCGGCGGCGGTGTCGTGCGTGTGGGTCATGGAAAGGTGGATGCGGGCGGCGCCGCGCTCGGCGGCGGCATCGGCGGCGCGGCCGGAGAGGGAGAGCGAGGGCGCGCCGGAGGGCGCGGAAACCACCTCCACCTCCGTCCACCGCCCGCCCAGCCCCCACCCCGTCCCCAGCGCCTTGAAGAACGCCTCCTTGGCCGCGAAGCGCGCCGCGAACGACTCCAGCGCGCTCTTGGACTGCCGGCACCGCTCCGCCTCCGCCGGCGTGTAGAAGCGGGCGACCGCCGCCTCCCCCCGCCGCGCCATCAGCTCCGCGAAGCGGGGGATGGAAACCAGGTCCACGCCGATCCCGACGATCACGCACACCGCCTTGCGCGAGCCGCCGCGCCACCGCAACGTGACGGCGAGCGCGAGTCGGCACGCCATTCGCAACCGGCCGCGCGCGGCACACCCCCCGGAACCGGAAGCGGAGGCAGTCCATACGTGGCGCGGAAGCCCTGGAGGGCCAGATTTCGGATGTGGACCGCGGTCGCCCTGGGCGCGGCTGCGGGCATTCTGGTCGGCTGGTTCCTGGTGGAGATGCTGATCCTTCGCTGAGCCGCGGGGAAATCCGCCGCCTTCCTTCACGCCGCCCGCCGTCCGGGCGGCGTCCGTCGTCATCCGCCCCGGAACGCCTGCTCCGGAGCGATCCG
>DASTNU010000996.1:0-2120 GCA_035720605.1 Longimicrobium sp.
CGGTCCTCCGCGGGCGCGGCCCGTCCGCCGTCGCGGCGAGCGCGGTGGGCGCCGCGGGTGCCGGGATCGCGCTCGGCCGGTGGATCCTGGCCGCCGCGCTCCTGATCGCATTGATCGAAACGTTCCTGGCCTACCGCCGCGGGACCGCCGCATGAACACCATCGTCCAGTCACCGCCCGCCGTCGCCCCCCGGCCGCTGCAGGCGCCCGCCGAGCGGCTGATCGGCGGCGTGCGCGCGGCGTGGCGCCGCTCGGTGCTGCTGCGCGCCCTGGCCTGGGCGCCCGCGCTCTTCGCCGCGAGCGCCATCCTCCTCGTCCTCGCCGACCTCCTCGTCCCGCTCCGCGCCGCGCCGCGCGAGGTGCTGCGCTGGCTGCCGGTGCTGCTGGGCGGCGGGTTCGTGGCGTACTCGCTCGACCGCATCCTCCGCCCCCCGCCGCCGCGCCGCTTCGCGCTGCTGGCGGAGGAGCGCATCCCCGCGCTGGAGAACCGGCTGCTGACCGCGTTCGACCTGGCGGAGTCGATGCCGGAGGGCGTCGTCGGCCGCGCGTTCGTGGCCGAAGCGGAGCGGCGGATGCAGGCCATCGGCGTGCAGGGCGTGGCGCCGGCGCGGGTCCGCACCCCGTCGATCCTCCTGGCGTCGTCGCTGGCGCTGACGGCGCTCTTCGCGCTGGCCTTTCCCTCCGCGGCGGCGGAGGCGTGGACGCGGTGGATGCATCCGGCGGACGCGTACGCCAGCAAGTGGCAGGAGGTGCGCGCGGGGACCCTGCCGAACGTGGAGGCCCCGCCGATCCCCCTCTTCGACGAGCTGCGCTGGACGGTGCAGCCGCCCGCCTACGCCCGCCTGGCCGCCCGCGACGGGCGCGGCGACGAGCCGATCGCGGCGCTCCCGGGAAGCCGCATCCGCATCCGCAGCCGCTTTCCCGACCGCTGGGACGCGGTGCGCGCGGGTGCCATCGGCGGCGCTTCGCTCCCGGTGCGCCGCGCGGGCGACGAGTGGATCGTGGAGTATCGGATGCCGGCCGACGCGCGCGGCCTGTCGCTGGAGGCGATGGCGGACGGCGGCGTGGTGGACCGCAGGATCGTCCCGATCGCGCCGCTGCCGGACCAGCCGCCGGACGTGCAGCTGCTGGAGCCGCGCGAGGACCTGGTGCTGGCCTCCGGCACGGGGCGCATCGCCCTGCGCGCCACCGCCGCGGACGACTACGGCGTGGGCCGCTTCGACCTGCACTGGACGCACTCGCGCGGCAGCGGCGAATCGTACGAGTTCGTGGAGGGCGACTGGGCCTTCTCGCGCGTGGCGCAGAACGGAAGGACGGCGACGGGCGAGCTGGTGATCGACCTGGGCACGCTTCGGCTGCAGCCGGGCGACATCATGCACGTGCGCGCCGTGGCGCGGGACCGCAACGACGTCACCGGACCGGGGGAGAGCGTGTCGCGGACGCGCATCATCCGCGTGGCGCGGCCGGAGGAGCTGGACCAGATCAACACCGACATCGGGGTGCCGCCGGAGCTGCCCAAGGACCCGGTGATGAGCCAGCGGATGATCATCCTGATGACCGAGCGGCTCATCCGCGAGCGCCCGCGGCTGACCCGGCAGGAGCTGCAGCGCCGCAGCAGCGACATCGCCCAGCACCAGAGCCGCCTGCGCGAGATCGTGGGCGAGCAGGTCTACATCCGCGAGGCGGACCAGGCCATCCAGTCCGGCGAGACGGACTTCAGCTACCTGGAGCAGGGCGGCGCGGGCGCGCAGCACGACGAGCAAGAGGCGGGCGTGGAGGCGGAGAAGGGGCGCACGCCGGAGGAGGTGCTGGAGGAGGCGTCGGAGGCCACGGGGACGGGCGCGATGGAGGAGTTCGAGCACCGCCACGACGAGGCGGCCATCCTGGACGTGAACCGGGACCTGATGCGGCTGCACAACCTGATGTGGAACAGCCAGCAGGAGCTGAACCTGGCCAAGCCCGACACGGCGCTGCCGTACCAGTACGAGGCGCTGCGCATCATCCAGCAGCTGAACCAGGCGGAGCGCACCTATCCGCGCGGCGACGTGCGGGTGGACCCCATCAACGCCGCCGAGGCGCGGGGGCAGGGAAAGCTGGACGAGGTGGCGCCGGCGGCGCGCT
>DASTNU010000997.1:0-7011 GCA_035720605.1 Longimicrobium sp.
CTGGGGATGGAGCCGGCGCAGTGGGGGTGGCTCTTCACCTTCCGCGGCCGGCTGACCGCGGCGCTCTTCGTCTTCTTCCTGCTGCCGATGGCGGCGTTCGGCGCCACGGCGTACCGGGCGCTCTCGCGCGAGGTGGAGCGCACCGCGGCGGCGCTGGCGGACCGCGCGCTCACCCAGGCGTCGTCCGAGGCGCACGGGCAGCCGCTGGGGGAGCTGGCCCGGCACGTGAGCGCGGACCTGCTGCTGTACCGCGACGGCGTACTGTCGCAGGCGGCGGCGCCGGAGGTGATCGACCTGGGGCTGTACCACGCCTGGCTGCCGCCTCCCGTCTTCCTGGACTTCGCCGTGGGCGAGGCGGTGGAGCGCGTGGAGAACCGCGAGCTGGCCGGTCACGAGTACCTGGTGGCGTACCGCCGCTTCGGCGACGGGCAGGTGCTCGCCTCGCCCACGCCGCTGGCCACGGGCGAGATCGCCCGGCGGCAGCGGGAGCTGGCGGACGTGGTGGCGCTGGCGGGGCTGGTGGGCGCCGCGCTCTCCGTGGTGCTGTCGCTGATGGTGGGGCGGGCGCTCTCGCGGCCCCTGGAGGCGCTCTCCGGCGCGGCGGGCGCGGTGGGCGCGGGCGACCTGTCCGTGCGCCTTCCCGCCGGCCGGCGGGACGAGTTCGGCCGGGTGTACCGCTCCTTCAACCGGATGGTGCGCAGCCTCCGGCAGACCCGGACGGCGCTGGTGCGCGAGACGCGGCGCACCGAGGCCATCGTCTCCGAGGCGGGGACCGGCGTGGTGGCGCTGGACGCGGGGGGGCGGGTGCAGCTCATCAACCCCCGCGCCGGGCAGATCCTGGGCGTGGAGGTGCCGGCCGGCTCGCGCATCCCCGAGGACCGGCCGCTCCCCGCCGCCGTCGCCGCGACGGTGGCCGAGTTCCTGGCGTCCGGCGCACGGGAGCGGGTGGACGAGCGCGAGGTGGAGGGACGGACCATCCGGCTGCGGATGCGCGGGCTGCACACCGACGGCCCGCGCGGCGCCGTGCTGGTGCTGGAGGACGTGACGCGCGAGCTGACCAGCGCCCGCGTGCTGGCGTGGGGCGAGATGGCGCGGCAGGTGGCGCACGAGATCAAGAACCCGCTGACGCCCATCCGGCTGGCCGTGCAGCACGTCCGGCGCGCCTACCAGGACGGGCGCGACGACTTCGGCACCATCCTGGACCGCAACGTGGACGCGGTGCTGCAGGAGATCGACCACCTGGGCGAGATCAGCCGGGCGTTCGCGCGCTTCGGCGCGCCCGCGGAGGAGGGGGCGCCGGTGGAGCCGGTGGACGTGCGCCGCGTGGCCGACGAGACGCTGGCGCTGTACCGCGGCGGGCGCGACGGCATCGAGTACGCGCTGGACGTGGCGCCGGACGCGCCGCGGGTGCTGGCGCGCGCGGGCGAGCTCAAGGAGGTGCTGGTGAACGTGCTGGAGAACGCGCGCGCGGCGCTGGACGGCGGCGGACAGGTGCGGATCGCCGCGGCGCGCACCGGCGGCGGGCAGTGGCTGCACGTGGACGTGTCCGACACGGGCGAGGGCATTCCGCCCGAGTCGCTCCCGCGGATCTTCGAGCCGCAGTTCTCCACCCGCAGCAGCGGCACGGGGCTGGGCCTCGCCATCGTGAAGCGCCTGGTGGAGTCGTGGGGCGGCGAGGTGACGGTGGATTCCACGCCCGGCGCGGGAACGACGGTGCACCTGCGGCTGCGGGTGACGGTGGAGTGATGGAGTGATGGAGACGCTCTGGAGGGGCCAGTGATGGACGCGGAGGCGATCGGCGAATGAGTTTCGACTGCCCGTGGAAGGTGTGGGGAGGATTTGCGTTTGCTGCGGATATTGCGCAGGCTGCGGATGGTGATTAGGTTTGGCGTGGGTGAAGTTCGTCAACGCGAAGCATGTCCCATGGCAGTCGCAGAACCGACCGGCGTCGTCGTGCCCACGGCCCAGATTACCGAGGCCGCGAAACGGGCGCTCGAAGTTGTCGCCGAGGCGGTGCGGCGGGCGCCGGAACAGGCGGATGCATCGGGCACGGTGCGCATCGAGCAGATGGAGCTCTCGCGGCCGGTGGTCCACATGGTCATCCGCATTCTCGACGACCTGTCACAGGGGCACGCGGTCGCGGTTCACACCATCGCGGACGGGGAGGAAGAGGTGACTACCAGCAAGGCAGCGCGCATCCTGGGCATGTCGCGGCCCACGCTCATCGATCTGCTCGAGAAGGGCGAAATCCCCTACCGGCTGGTGGGGACGCACCGCCGCGTGCCGGTGCTGGATCTGCTTACCTTCAAGATGCGCATGCGCCGTGGCGGGCCCGCACCCTCGCGCGCCGAAAAGCTGCGCGCCCTCGAGGAGATGGCCGACTACACCGACCGGTTGGGCCTGGGCTACTGATGCGGGCCGCTCCGGCAGCGGTCCTGGACGCGAACGTGCTCTTCCCCTTTCAACTGCGCAACCTCCTGCTGCACCTCGCTGTGGACGGCCTCTTCGAGCCGCTGTGGTCGGAGGAGATCGTGGACGAGTGCGTGCGCAACCTGCGCGCGAACGCGGGCCTCCCGGAGGAGCAGTGTGCGCATCTGGTCGGGCAGATGTGCGCTGCCTTTCCCGAAGCGTGGGGGACCGGATACGAAGGCGCGGCGGATGCGCTCCCGCTCCCGGACGAAGGCGACCGCCACGTGATCGCGCTGGCGGTGCACCAGGAGGCGGAGTTTATCGTCACGCGCAACGCGAAGCACTTTCCGCCTCACCTGCTGCGCCCGCTGGGCATCCGGCCGATGGACCCGGACGAGTTCGTGGTGGGGCTCTGGCGGCGGGACCGGCCGGCGGTGCTGGCGGCGGCGGAGCGGCACCGACTCTCGCTCCGCCGGAATCCGCTGGATGCCCAGGAGTACCTGGATTCCCTCCGCGGGCACGCCGGGCTGCCGCGAACGGCCCGGCGCCTGGCGGTAGCCGGCGCGGCGGCGGCGCCCGTGTGAAAGCGCCCCCATCGACGCGGATGGGCGCTTCCGTTTTCAGGCGAAGGGAGCCGCGGCCGATCCGGCTACTCGCTGACGAGCGCCTGCAGCTTTTTCGGCGCGATCATGCAGTACGACTCGACGACGTGCGACCGGAGCGTCGCGTCGTCGATGCGGTCCAGGACGATCCCGATCCACCCGTTCACGCCCACGTACGGCGGGACGTGGTACCGCTCCGGATCTTCCCTCACCAGGTGCTCCTGCACGCCCAGCGGCGCGTTGCACCACACGCAGTCTCGCCCTTCCCTGCCGTGGTGGCTGGCCCCGCTGGCGTACATCACAAAGATCTTCTTCCGCACGCGCCAGGTAGGCTCTCCCCACGCCACCTGCTCGTGCGTCTCCGGCAGCGTCAGGCAGATGCGCCGCACCCGCTCTCGCTGGTCTTCCATCGCGCTCCCCCGCTCGATCAGGAGGCGGCGGCGCGGAGGGCGTCCAGCAGCGCCTCCACGTCCGCCGGCTCGTTGTAGACGCTGGGCGCCACGCGGACGGCGTCGCCGCGGACGGAGACGGTGACGCGGCGCTCGCGCAGCAGGGCCTGCAGGCGCGCGGCATCCACCCGCTCCGGCAGCCGCAGGCCGAACATGTGCCAGCCGCGCCACGCCTCGTCTTCCACCGCGTAGCCGAGCTCCCGCGCCTCCGCGACCGCGTCGCGCATCAGGGCGCGGCAGTACGCCTGCACGTTCTGCGGCCCCCACCCCAGCAGCATCTCCAGCGCGGCGATCAGCATTGGCATCAGCACGAAGCTGCTGCGCTCGCCCATGTCGAAGCGCGCGGCGCCGGGCTGGTACTCGTCCTGGTAATCCACCAGCCCGGCGAAGTCCTCGCTCCCCCGCCGCCCCAGCCAGGTCTCCTCCAGCGGCCGCGCATCGTCGAAACGCGGGCCGTACCACGCCATCCCCAGGCCGTACGGGCCCATCATCACCTTGTACGATGCGCAGATCAGCGCGTCGGGCTGGACGCGCGCCACGTCGAACGGCAGCGCACCGACGGACTGCGTGCCGTCGACGACGAACGCCGCGCCCACCTCGCGCGCCCGCGCGCCGATCCGCTCCAGGTCCCAGCGGGTGCCGTCCGCCCAGTGGACGCTGCCCAGCGCCACGAGCGCGGTGCCGCCGTCGATGGCCTGCAGCAGCCGCGCGTTCCACTCCTCGCCGCGGCGCGGGCCGCCGGGGGGCGGCGCCACGGCGCGCAGCTCCGCGCCCGCGTCCGCGCACAGGCGGCGCCACGCGTACACGTTGCTGGGGAACTGCGCGTACGCCACCACCACGTTCTGCCCGGGACGGAGCGCCAGGTTCTTCGCCACGGTCGCGATGCCGTACGAGACGGCGGGGATGAGCGCCACCCGCGCCGGCTCGGGCGCGTTGACCAGGCGCGCGAACAGCGCCCGCGCCCGGTCGGCGTCGGTGAAGAAGTCTTCCGCCCGGATGCTGGCGGGGTCGCGGCGGCGCAGGACGGCGGCGATCCCCGCTTCTTCCACGGGGCGCGCGAGCGGGCTGAGGTAGGCGCAGTTCAGGTAGTGCCCGCCCTGCGGGAGCGAGAACAGGTGGCGCTGGCTGGTCAGCATCGGCGGTTCGCGGGGAGAGGCCGTCAGGTCAGCGCAGCAGAGTAGCGAGACGAGAGGAACATCGCGAGGGGCTCGGGATCGCCGAATCCGTTTCCTTCACCGCCGCTCAGGTGGCGTGCGGGCCCACGGTCCGCAGCGCCAGGGAGGCCAGGCAGACGACGAGGACGGCCAGCGCCGCCAGGACCGGTGGACTGGCCGGCCGCTGGCGGGCGACCAGCTGGACGAAGAAGAGCGCCGCCATCACCCGCAGGTCGTGGGCGAACGCGACGCACACGGCCATGAGCGCCCAGCACGAAAGCACGCATCGCCCTCCCGCCGCGACGCCGGAGAAAGGGTGGCCGGCGCCGGCCGGCCATCCCGTTCCGCATCCATGCACCCGCCGCTGCTTCGGGGGAGCGAGCTCCCAGAGCGCGGCGATGAGCATCGTTGCCACCGTCGCGGCCGTCCCGCCGACGAGCAGGCGCTTCCAGCCGATGTCGATCAGCAGCATGGCCGGGATCCACACCCCCAGGTAGCCCGCCAGGAACGCCAGCAACGACCAGCGCCGGCGGGACCGGGGGCCGGAGAGCGCCGCCTGGCGCAGGCTGGTGATCGTGAGGGGGAGCATCATCGCGACGACCATCGCCGCCAGGCCGGGCACGTCCGGACCTGCGCCGTGCGCAGGCCCGTGATGATGATGCGCGGGCGCGTCTGGCCGCATCGCCAGGAACGCCCACGCGGCCGTCGCGGCCAGCAGCACCCCCCACTCGGGATGCCGGTCGCTGATCCGGTGCGGCTGGTCTGGAACGGGCGCTCTGGTCGCAGCGGTCATCGGCCGGGAGTCCATGGTGCGGCGAGCATGAAAGGCGGCTTGCATGGAGCTTAGACGGCTGCGGCCGCGGGGATTCGCGCGTCGCGCCATCACCGGGATCACCGTAGCGCAGGATGTCGGGATCTCTCGCTGAAAGACTCGCGTGGCTCACGGCTGGCGCATCCATCCCGATCCTGCTGCGCCACCTCCGGCACGAGTTAATCCCAGTCCCCACCAGGCAAGTTGACGATGTAAACGGCGGGCGCTACCATTGGGCCGCGCCGTTCTCCCGGCTGCATCGATCCCACGAAAACATGGAGCCCCACCTTGCTTGCACGAGCCCTTTCCGGCGCGGTGCTCGGCATCGACGCCTACCTGGTCACCGTGGAGGCCGACGTGGCGAGCGGGCTGCCCGCGTTCACCACCGTCGGGCTGCCGCAGGGCGCGGTGAAGGAAGGCCGCGAGCGCGTGATCGCCGCGGTGCAGAACAGCGGCTACCTGGTGCCGCCCAAGCGCATCACCGTCAACCTGGCGCCGGCGGACATCTCCAAGAGCGGAAGCGCGTTCGACCTGCCGATCGCGCTGGGCATCCTGGCGGGGACCGGGCAGCTGGACTCCATCGCCCGGCTCGAGCGGTACCTGCTGCTGGGCGAGCTGGCGCTGGACGGCGGGCTGCGGCCCGTGCGCGGCGCGCTCCCCATCGCCATCGCGGCGAAAGGGGCGGGGCTCGCCGGCATCGTGCTGCCGCAGGGGAACGTGGCGGAGGCGGCGGTGGTGGACGGGCTGGAGGTGCGCGGCGCGGCGACGCTCACCGAGGTCATCCGCTTCATGGAGGGCTCGGCGGAGCTGCCGGTGGCGAGCATCGACCGCGAGGCGCTGTTCCGCACGGCCTCGGCGTACGACGCGGACTTCGCGGACGTGAAGGGGCAGGAGCACGTGAAGCGGGCGCTGGAGGTCGCGGCGGCGGGGGCGCACAACATCCTGATGGTAGGGCCGCCGGGCTCGGGAAAGACCATGCTGGCCCAGCGCATTCCCGGCATCCTGCCGCCGCTCACCTTCGACGAGGCGCTGGAGACGACCAAGATCCACTCCGTCGCCGGCCTGACCGGGGGCGGCAGGTCGCTGATCATCGGCCGGCCGTTCCGCAACCCGCACACGACCATCTCCGACGCGGGGCTCATCGGCGGCGGCAGCAACCCGCGCCCGGGCGAGGTGTCGCTGGCGCACCACGGGGTGCTGTTCCTGGACGAGCTGGCGGAGTTCCGCCGGAACGTGCTGGAGGTGTTGCGGCAACCTCTGGAGGACGCCCGCGTCACGTTGAGCCGCGCGGCGGTTTCCCTCACCTACCCGTCGCGCTTCATGCTCGTCGCGGCGATGAACCCGTGTCCGTGCGGATATCACGGCGACGGCCAGCGGCGCTGCACCTGCGGGCCGGTTGCCGTGCAGAAGTACCTCGGGCGCGTGTCGGGGCCGCTGCTGGACCGCATCGACCTGCACGTGGAGGTGCCGGCGGTGCGCTACCGCGACCTGTCCGACACGCGCGCGGGCGAGCCTTCGCGCGCCATCCGCGAGCGGGTGGGGCGGGCGCGCGAGATCCAGCGCACGCGCTTCGAGGGGCGCGCGAA
>DASTNU010000998.1:0-10942 GCA_035720605.1 Longimicrobium sp.
CACGCGCCCTCCGTCTTTCCGTTTTCGCCCATCGGTCCGCCGGTTGAGGATTGTGTACTCCGGGCACTTTCGCCGCCAAGATAACCGCGCCCCCGCGGCGCGGCCAGAGGTGTGCGGGGTGGATGAGGGGGGCGCGAAAGACACCAGCGGGGACGGGACGATGAAGCTGTGGATCGATGCGGACGCGGCGCCGCGCGACGTCAAGGAGATCGTGTACCGCGCGGCGCGGCGGCTGGAGCTGCAGACGGTGCTGGTGGCCAACCAGCGGATGCCGGTGCCGCCGGGCAACCCGTTCGTCGGCGCGATCCGCGTGGAGGGAGGGCCGGACGTGGCGGACCGCTACATCGCCGAGCACGCGGAGCCCGGCGACGTGGCCGTGACGGCGGACATCCCGCTGGCCGCGGCGCTGGTGGAGAAGCGGGTGCTGGTGATCGACCCGCGCGGGGAGGAGTACACGGCGGACAACGTGGCGGAGCGCCTTTCCGTCCGCGACTTCATGGACGGCCTGCGTGGCGCCGGCGTGGAGACCGGCGGCTCGCGCCCCTATGGCGCGAAGGACAAGCAGGCCTTCGCCGGCGCGCTGGACCGCGTGCTCACGCGCGCCTTGCGGATGCGGTGAGGCCCGCGCCTCCCTCAGCGCGTGTTCAAGTTTCCGAGCTCCTGGCACAAGCGCTTGTTTTCCTGAGGGAGCGCACACGGCGAAGCCGAAGATACACAACCGGTTGCGCGCGACCGAAGGATCTACTCACGGGACACGACGAGGCCAGATCCGAGTCGTGATCCAGCCCCTTCGTTCTGCCGGCGAGATCCTTCGGTCGGCGCCCAAGTGCATGCGCAGCAGAGGGTTCGGTGCGGCGCCTCCCTCAGGAAAGCAAGCGGTATACCGAATTCGGGAAAGCAAAAGAACGGAAATGTACAGAGGAACAGAATTAGACAGAGGGAGCCTGGAGTAGCCGTCATCTCAGCGCCGGCAGCAGCCGGGCACCCCGCTCTACAACCGCATCCTCACCGGCGCCGAGGCACGCCGGCTGGTGGAGGAAGGCGAGGGGTAGCTTCGGACCCGGAGGACCGCGGGGATCTTTTACGATCCTGTGCCGTGTTCCCAGGCAGCCCAGCGCTCGAGAAACGCCGCCGGTGTGAGAATCGGGACTGAGAAGGTTCCTCGGAGAGGCGCAAAATGCCGTGCGTTGCCGGTAACGAGCGCGGCCGCGGCCCCCGCCTCTGCGACCTCGACAAAGGGCAGGTCGTCAGGATCGGGGAGTTCCAATCCGAGCGGGGGGGCGGAGACCAGCAGGCCTTCCTTCTCGATCAGGTCCAGTACGGCAGCCGCTTCCGCCGGTGCGATCCGCAGCCGGGGCCGTGCGAGAACTTCGCGATACTCCGCCAGAATCCGATCATCGAAGACCACCGTCACGTGCAGCGAGATCGCCAGGTCCAGGATGCGCCCCGGCGGTCCGGCGGGCGATAGCAGGCCCGAAACGAGGACGTTGGTGTCGAGGACGATCTTCACCGGGCACGCCGGGCGCGAACCTCGCGGATCTCCGCCTCGATATCCTCCGCACTCAGTTGGTCCAGGCCGACCGCCCGCGCACGTTTGCGGATGCGCGAGACCGCCCACTGGGCGCGCGCCTGGCGGATGAGCCTCTCCAGTTCCCCGGGATCCTCACTCTCCTCCAGCCCTACCACGAGCGCAAACGGGCGCCCGTTCGAGGTGAGCGTCACGGGCTCCTCCGCCACGCTTCGCTGAATGAGGCCGGACTGGTTCCGCAGGTCGCGGATGCTGATGTAGCGCATCTCTCCTCCTCCTCACGTGAGGTAGCATTATCGTAGCCTATATCGTGCTACAACACAAGTCCAGCCGCCAAGAGAAAAAGGCCGCCCCCGGCAGATCGGGAGCGGCCCCTTTCATCATCCATCCGGGCTTACTGGTCGAACACCTGCGCGCCCGCGGGAGGGGTGAAGGTGAAGAGGTCGTCGGCGAGCGCGTGGTTGGTGCGGAGGTTCCGCATCTCCACGCGGCGCACGGAGTCGTTCTCCTCCGTCAGCTCGAAGCGGCGAACCAGGTAGTCGTCCTTGTCCACCCACACCTTGAGGATCCTGTACGGCGACGCCCCGCGCGGCACCAGCGTGAGCACGTACGCCGTCTCGCCGCCCACGCTCTCCTCGCCCGCCAGGGTGGCGACGAAGCGCTGGTTGGGGTTGGAAAGGAACTGCGACTGCAGGTCCACCTGCTCGCCACCCTCGGAGATGCTGGTGCGGATGACCTGCGTGCGGTCCATGCTGGGATAGTACAGCCAGAAGTGACGCCCGTCCGCCACGATCACGTCGCCGGCGGGCTCGCTGAAGCGCATGAGGAAGCGGTCCGGCTTGCGCTGGTACAGCTTGCCCGCGCTGCGCTGCGTGCTGCCCAGCAGCGGCACCGTGAGCGTCTGCGTGAAGTCCGCCTCCAGCGAGCGGATCCCCCGCGCCGCGCGCTCCGCCTGTGACAGGATCTCCGCCGCGCGGTCCTGGTTCGCCTTCTCCGCCGGCGTCGCGGGCGCCGCGGGCGCCGCGGGAGCCGGGGTCGCGACGGCGCCCGGTGCGGCTGCCGGCGCCTGGCCCGCGGGGGTGGATGCGGGCGCGCCGGGCTGCGCCGCCGCCGCGGGCGCCTGCGTTGCCGCGGCCGCCGCGGGGGCGCCGTCGGGCGCGCGCTCCCCCTGCTCGCGCGGGGCGGCTGCGGACGACTCGCGCCCGCCGCACGCGGCCAGCGCGAGCGCGATCAGGGCCAGGGCGGGGCGCGTGTTCGTCTTCATCATCTATGGTCAGCGTCCGTTGAGGTTCGCAAGTCGAGCCGGTTGAGTACCCTCTCCGCGCAACCCGCGTTCCTGCGCGCCTACCACCGGCCGCTCGCGCCGCCCCCCGAGCTGTGCCCTCCCGAGCTTCCGCCGGACGAGCCGCCCCCGGACGAGCTGCCCCCGAACGAGCCGCCGCCGAACGAGCTGCCGCCGGACCAGCTGGACGAGCTGCTGGAGGAGTCCGTCTCCTCGAGCCGCGGCAGGACGACGACGTCTTCGTCGCGCCAGTTGCAGTGGCGGCAGAATCGGGTGACGAGCTCGCGGCCGGACGATCGATACGTCGGGGCCTCCAGCACGCTCGCGCTGACGCTCATCGTGCGGTAGCTGCACTGCGGGCACGTCCGCATCTTCGTGAACCAGCCCCCGTACGGCAGCACCTGGTGATTGCTGCAGCCGGTGCACTTCCACACGTCGTAATCCACCGACCCCAGCACCTCTTCCAGCCGCCGGCCGCTCTCCAGGCAGGCGTCGTCGGCCGCCTCGTCCAGCCGCTGCATGGGCCGGCCGCACTGGGCGCAGCTGCGCTTGCGATGGCGCAGGTACGTCGCGCCGCCGATCCCCGCGGCCCCCAGCCCGAGGAGTCCCAGCACCGCGAGCACGCCGTCGTCGCCGCCGTCGCCGGTGTCGTCCACGGGTGCACGGTACGCGGGCTGGGGATCGCTGAACCCGCCTGCCGGCTGCGGCGCCGGGGTGTACGTGTCCCGCGCCGGCGCGTACGGCCCGGTGCCGCGGAACGACGCGACGATGCCGTCCACGCCCTGCATCACCCCGCCGCTGTAGTCGCCCTCGCGGAAGCGCGGCACCATCCGCTCGTCCATGATGGCCCGCATCCGCCCCTCCTGGTGCGCGGGCACGCCGTCGCCCAGCTCGATGCGCGCGAAGCGGTCGTCCACCGACACCATCACCAGCACGCCGTCCTGCGCCTGCCCGTAGCCCAGCTTCCACTCGTTGTACACGGCGGTGGCGAAGGCCTCGGGCGTGGGGGCCGTGGAGTCGTAGCGGGCGATGCTCTGCACGGTGAGCACGCGCACCTCCACGCCGGGGTCGGCGCGCAGGGCGTTCAGCAGGGCGCGGATGCTGTCCGCGTCCGCCGGGCCGATGATGCCGGCCAGGTCCGCGATGCCGTTTCCGGGCTCCGCCGGATACTGCGCGGCGAGCGGCGCCGCGGGCAGGGCGCCGAGGAGGAGGGGCAGGGCGGCGCTCCGCAGGTGCTGGATCATCGTCATGGTGCCTCCCGCGTGGAGAGTGGCGAAGATGTGCAGCGGGCGGGGAATACGGTGGATGCGCCGCGTTGTTTCAATCGTCTCCAAACGAGTGGGTGATGGGACAAGGCCGGCCGATCGACCGTGTCCTTGCCCCGCACCCTGGAAGTATCTATGGTTCTGGATGCCGACGATCAAAGGTGTGCCGGGACCATATCGGCTCTTCTTTTACAGTTTCGACTGCAACGAGCCGATGCACGTACATGTCGAACGCGAACGAATGTCCTGCAAGTTATGGATGAACCCGATCGGTCTGGCCGACAACGATGGGTTCAACGCACGCGAGCTGAACCGGATCCGGGCTGTTGTCCACGAGCACCAGGCGAGGATTGCGCAGGTGTGGAATGAACACTGTACTAAAAGCTGACGCGCGCGTGACGTCCGTCGTGGTTACGGACGAGACGATCACGGCCGACCTCGTCGACGGCCGGTCGATCAGCGTTCCGCTCGCCTGGTCGTGGCGCCTCTCGGAAGCCACACCGGAGCAGCGGGCCAACTGGCGGCTCATCGGCTCCGGGCAGGGAATCCACTGGCCGGATGTCGACGAGGACATCAGCGTCCGCGGGATGCTGGATGGGGTGCCCGCGCACCGGCCTCGTTCCCACCCGGCCTGACATTGACCGATCAGCGACAGCAGGGGCCGCGCCCGGAGTGGGTGCGGCCCCTTGCGTTTGTTCACTACTCCATCCCGAAGGTCGCGGCGTCGGGGAGGCGCCAGATGGCGGGGGTGCCCAGCTCCACGCTGTTGCCGGCGGGGTCGCGAAAGTAGAGGGAGCGGCCGCCGCCGGGCCAGGTGTGGTCGCTCTCGATCTCCACGCCGTGCGCCTGCAGGTGGGTACGCCACGCCTCCAGCTCCTCCGCGCGCATGGCGAAGCAGACGTGCCCCGCGCCCTCCGTGCCGTGGCCGGGGACGGGCCCTCCCTCGCGCGTGCGCTCCGGGTTGAAGACCAGGAACACGCGCCCGCCGCAGCGAAAGAAGACGTGCCGCCCCTCCACCCGGGCGATCACCTCCATCCCCAGCACCGTGGCGTAGAACCGCTCCGCCGCGTCCAGGTCGCCCGCGTAGAGGCACGCTTCCAGGATCTCGCCGGCACGCATGGGCTCCGCCTCTGTCTCGTGTGGCTGCGCCCACTCCGTTGACGCCCCGTGCATTCCTGGCAGAAGGCAGCCTATGCGCCAGCCGGCACGCGCCCGCGGATGAGGGAGGGCGCGCGGTACACCTCCGCGCCGGGCACGTTGCGGATGGGCTTCGCGAACTTGCGCAGCTCCCGCTCCAGCGTGAGGGCGATCCAGCTGCCGGGGAGCTCCAGGCGGCCGGTCACCCGCTCCACCAGCCGCTGCGACGAGTTGCCAGGGACCAGCTGGTTGGCGCTCCACCCCGGCACCAGCGCCAGGACGAAGACGGGATCCTCGGGAAAGTGGGCCACGTCCTTCCGCACCAGGTACGCCGCCTTCACGCCGGGAACGGCGACCAGCGCCTGGAGCTTCGCCAGCGCCTCGTCATCCAGCCCGTGGGGGATGAAGCGGTCGGTGGGCCGCAGCGCGTCTCCGGTGCGCTCCGCCTGCGCATCGGCGATCATCTGGTGGTAGGCCGTGATGCGCTCGCCGTACGCCTTCGCCTCGTCCCCGCGGCCCAGGTGCTCCAGCAGCCCGGCCGCCACGGCGCAGGCGGCGGGGGTGAGCTCGTGGTCCATCGCCATCGCCCGCTCCAGGTGCGGCAGCGCCGCCTCGTCGTTCTCCTCCGCCAGCGAGCGGCCCAGCAGGTAGTGCAGGTAGCCGTCCTCCTGGTCCGCGTCCAGCAGCGCGCGCGCCATCGGCACGGCCACCTTCTCGCCGTGCAGCTCTGCCGTGAGCCAGACGCGCTCGCCCTGTTCCCTTGGCGTGAGCGGCTCCGTCCGCGCCTCCAGCTCGGCCAGCTGCTTCGACAGCTCGATGGCGCGGCGGTGCTGGTCCAGCCAGTACGGCCCCGCCGTGCGCCGCCAGTCGCTGGTCAGCCGGTCGGCGAGGGGGCGCAGCCGCGGGCCCAGCAGCGCCTCCGCCGCGCTCCGGTCGAAGGCGGGGGGCATCGCCGGCTCCAGCCCCAGCGCCGCCAGCCGCTCGCGCAGCGCGGGGTGCGTGTCCCAGGCGCTCGTGGTCAGCGCCGCCGCCTGGTCCAGCCACTGCCGCGCCTGCGGATGCTCGTGCGCGGTGCGGACCGCGTCCAGCAGCTGCGCGTGCACGCCGGTGGGCGGCTGCATCTCCTGCACCGTGCGCGCCCACACCTCCGGCCAGAAGGCGCGCTGCAGCCAGCGCCCCGCTACCTCGCTGCGGCAGAGCGACGGGCCGGACGCGCCGGGGCTCACCTCCTCGGCCATGCGGTCCGCCTCGAACTCGTTCTCGCGCCGCAGCACGGCGGTGTACGCCTCGAAGTACGGTGCGTACCAGTGAAAGAAGCGGTTGAAGAGCGACTGCGCCCAGTGGTTCTTGCGGTCCAGCTCCGCCATCAGCATCAGCCAGGTGGTGTGCACCCGCACGATCCAGGCGTTGAAGCGCCCGTGCGCGCGCGACACGTGGCCGAACTCGTGGGCCAGCACGGCGCGGTACTCCGCCGGGGTCATGCTGGCCATGTACGGCAGCCCCAGCAGCAGGTAGGTGCGGTACCAGCCCAGGACGCCCAGCCGCGCGTACTGGTTCACCCCCGCGTTGTAGTCGTCGGTGATGAGCACCTGCTGCACGCGCGGCGCCTTCATGGCGCGGCGCACGTGCTCGATCTCCGCCATCAGCGCGGGCGCCTCGCCGGGGCGCAGCGGCAGGCCCTCGGGCGGGGTGAAGCGCACCCACAGCGCCCTGCCGACCATCCACGCCAGCACGGCGAACGGGAGGACGAGCTTGAGCGCCGTGAACGCGCCCACGTTGTTCAGGATGAACCACGTGGCGCCGGCCACGAACAGGCCGAGCACGACGAGCGCCGCGAACAGGTACGCGTAGCCCAGCACCGCCAGCCCGGCCACGCGGGCGCGGTACAGCCGCGGATGCAGCCGCGCGTACTCCGTCAGCCGCGCGACGAGGGCGTCGTAGTTGGGAGACATCCGGGGTCCTGCGATGTGGTTCGATTCAGACGATCGGTCCGGAGCCTTCCGGACGACGGGCAGGGAGATCGGGGTCCGACACGCTTTCCTCACGACAGCGCGCGAGAGGGAGCAAAGATCGCGCGATTCCAGGCGGCGGCCAAGCCCCTTTCACGGCGCGTCGCCCGGCGGATCGCGAGGGGGCTCCGGGTCCAGCGGCTCGCCGCGCCGGAGCGCGTCCAGCGCCCGAGCCCGCAGCTCCCGGACGTGCGCCGGCGTCTCCGACGGGGCCGGCGTTCCGGCGGTCTCCCGCGCGACGCGCTGGATCTCCGGCAGCAGGCGCCGCACGGCCTCCTCCGCCTCGCGCGAGATCTTGCGCTGGATCGCGGCGACCTCGGACATGCCGGAGGCGAAGGCGGCCGCCTGCCGCGCGGCCTTTCCCGGGCGTTCGTACGGGTTGGTCCACGCGTCGGGCTGCTCCATCGTCTTCAGCTTCGCCAGGCTCGCCGCCACCGTCCCTCCGCCGGCGATGATGCGCGAGATGATGCGGATCCAGTTCAGGTCGGTGAAGAACGCCTCCGGGTCTTCCCCGTGCTTCGCCAGCGTCTTCATCGCCTTCTTCCCGAACGCCTTCTCCACCCCCACGCCCCAGTAGCTGTAGACGCCGGGATCGCGGAAGAACGCGGCGACCCTGCGCGAGTCGGCGGCGATCGCCGGCACCAGCGAGAGCACCCGCGCAATGCGCCGGGGCGAGAGCCGCGGCCCGTCCTCCGCGTCCGCGGCGCGCCCGGCGTCCGCCTCCGCCTCGCGGCGCTCGCGCTCGCCGGGGACGTGGCGCATCCGGATCTGCGCGACTTCCATGCGGAACGCCGCCTCCAGCTCGTCCAGGCAGGCGAGGACGGCGCGCACCTCGTCGTCCGTGATCAGCCGCAGCTGGGCGGCGTGGACCTCCAGGTTGGCGCGCATCATCCGCAGCGTCTCGGCATCCACGCCCAGCTGCCCCATCCGCTCGGCCTGGGCGGCGTCGCGCTCGATCGCGTCCGCCACCGTGCCGCGCGCGAGCACGCCGAGCACCTGCGCGAGCCGCATCTGCATGGCCATGTGGTCCCCGGCGCCGTGACCGGCCACCGCGTCGAACTGGTCGCGCATCAGGTGGAGCAGGTTCTCGCCGCGCATCACGTCCGGCATCTGCCAGGGCAGGCTCATCGACCCCCTGGCGGGACGCCGGCGCAAGCGCTTCTCCATCTCCTCGCGCGAGGCCAGGAACGCGCGGATGGCCTCGACGTTCAGCGGCGTGACGTGCGACACGGGGAGCTCATTGCAAGTGGGCGATTACGGGGCGGGCTAAACGTGTCGCCGCGGATCACGTCGACCCAACGGCACGCGGGCACGCAGAACGTGCGGCCGCGCAATCGCCTCACGCGGCCGAAGGATCTTGTCTCCCCGCGCAAGGGGCAGGCTCAGCAGCTGGAATCCAGCCCCGCGGTACTGCCGGCGAGATCCTTCGGTCGGCGCCAAAGTCTTTCGTGGCAGCACGTTCGGAGCGGCGCCTCCCTCAGGAAAACAAGCAGCGTTGTCTTCCTGAGGGAGCGCACACGAGTACCCTTGAAGTAATGCAACCGCTTGCGCGCGACCGAAGGATCTTCTCTCCGCCAGCGAGGGGCAGGCTCGACGGCAGAGGTCCAGCCCCCACGGTTCTGCGGCAAGATCCTTCGGTCGGCGCCAAGATACCATGCGTGCTGAAGTTACACGCGGCGCCTCCCTCAGGAAGACAATCGCCGGTGCGAGGTGTGGCAACACCCGCTCTCAGGAAAACAAAGCGGCGTGGTCGGCGTGGACCTGCGACCTGATCAGCGTACCTCCCCACAGATCGCGTCCAGCTGGGGGAAATCCACCAGCACGTCGCGGGGCTTGGAGCCGTCGGGGGGGCCCAGGATGCCGGCCTTCTCCAGCTGGTCCATCACGCGGGCGGCGCGGCCATAGCCGATGCGCAGGCGGCGCTGCAGCAGGCTGGTGGACCCGCCCTGGTGCTGGATGCACAGCTCCGCCGCCTGCCGGAACAACTTGTCGCGCTCGCCGGGCTCCTCGTCCGCCTCCAGCTCGCCCGTGTCCTCCTGCGCGCGCACCTCGTCCAGGATGTTGGCTTCGCCGCTCCCCGCCGGGTCCACCCCGCGCGCCAGCGCCTCCTCGCGGCGCAGGCGGGCCTGCTCGCGGTACCAGTCCATCAGCTTCTCGGTCTCTTCCGTCGACAGGTACGCGCCCTGGATGCGCACGGGCTCGCTCGACGCGGGCGGCAGCATCAGCATGTCGCCGTTGCCCAGCAGCGCGTCGGCGCCGTTCTGGTCCAGGATCGTCCGGGAGTCGACCTTCGACGACACGCGGAAGGCGATGCGGCTGGGGAAGTTGGCCTTGATCAGGCCGGTGATGACGTTCACCGACGGCCGCTGCGTGGCCAGGATCAGGTGGATGCCGATGGCGCGCGCCTTCTGCGCCAGCAGCGCGAGCGGCTTCTCCACGTCGCCCTGCACCGTCATCATCAGGTCCGCCAGCTCGTCGATGATGACCACGATGTACGGCAGCTCGCCGCCGCGGTAGAGCCAGCGGTCGGGGTCGCCCTCGTCGCCCTCGGCCTCGCTGGCGCGCATCACCACGCCCTGCTCCAACCGCTTGTTGAAGTCCTGCAGGTTGCGCACGCCGTTCACGGACAGGAGCGCGTAGCGGCGCTCCATCTCCAGCACCGCCCACTTGAGGACGGCCGCGGCGTCGTTGTTGTCCGTCACCACCGGGTGCCGCAGGTGGGGGAGGTCGTTGTACATCGACAGCTCCACCATCTTCGGGTCCACCATCAGGAACCGAAGCGTGCGCGGCGTGTGGCGGAAGATGAGCGAGGTGATGATGGTGTTGACGCACACCGACTTGCCGGACCCCGTGGCGCCCGCGATCAGCAGGTGCGGCATCTTCGCCAGATCGACCACCGTCGGCCGGCCGGCGATGTCCTTGCCCAGCGCCAGCGGCAGCGCCGCCCGGGTGGTGCGGAAGGCGGCGGACTCGATGGTCTCGCGAAAGTAGACCATCTCCGGCGCCGGGTTGGGCACCTCCACGCCCACGGCGCCCTTGCCGGGGATCGGCGCGACGATGCGCACGGAGGGGGCGCGGAGCGCCAGCGCCAGGTCCGCCTCAAGGTTGGCGATGCGGGCCACCTTCACCCCCGGCGCGGGGCTGATCTCGAACTGGGTCACCACCGGGCCCGTCGTCATCCCGACGATCTGCCCGTCGATCTTGAAGGTGGCCAGCTTGTCGATGAGCACCTGCCCCAGCTTGTCCAGCTCCTGCCGGTTGCGCAGGTCGTCGCGCGGGGGCGGCGCCACCAGCAGGAAGGTGGTGGGCAGGTCGGTGGAGAAGGGGTCGCCGCTGTCCTCCGGCAGCAGCTCCACCTGCTCCGCCCGCATCCCGCGCGGCCTGGCCGCGGCCTTCCCCCCGGGCCTGGCCTCCGGCGCGGGCGGCGCGGGGGCGGGCGGGGGAGGGGGAAGGAAGGGATCCAGCTGTGTCGCGTCCGGATCGATCGCGGGGGGCGCGTCTGCATCCGCCCAGTAGCCCTCGTCCTCGAACTCGTACTCCGCGTCCTCGATCCCGTCGTCCTCCGGCGTCACCGGCATCGGCTCGCCGGGGACCGCGCGGCGGGGAAGGAGCTTGAGCGGGCTGGGAAGGGCGATGGCGGGGCGGGGGAGCGACGTCGCCGCCTGCCGCGCGTGCGCGAAGGCGAAGCGGCCGCCGTGGAACGCCGTCCGCAGCGGGTTCC
>DASTNU010000999.1:0-3075 GCA_035720605.1 Longimicrobium sp.
GATGGGGGCCCTGCACGAGGGGCACCTGTCGCTGGTGGACCGCGCCCGCGAGCTGGCGGACCGGGTGGCGATGTCCATCTTCGTCAACCCGCTGCAGTTCGGGCCCACGGAGGACCTGGACCGCTATCCGCGGAACCTGGAGCGCGACCTGGAGATGGCGCGCGAACGGGGGGTGGACCTGGTGTTCGCGCCGTCCGCGGCGGAGATGTATCCCCACGGCGAGCCGCAGGTCTCCGTGATCCCCGGCGCGCTGGCGGAGCGGATGGAGGGCGCCATCCGCCCCGGCCACTTTCGCGGGGTGCTGACCGTCGTGGCCAAGCTGTTCGGCATCTTTCAGCCCGACGTGGCCGTGTTCGGGGAGAAGGACTTCCAGCAGGCGGCGCTCATCCGCCGCATGGCGCTGGACCTGGACCAGGGCGTGCGGGTGGAGGTGGCGCCCACGGTCCGCGAGCCCGACGGCTTGGCGATGAGCTCGCGGAACGTGTATCTTTCGGCGGAGGAACGGGAGCGCGCCCTCGCGCTCTCGCGCGGCCTGGAGCGGGGCCGCGCCCTGTTCGCCGCGGGCGAGCGGGACGCGGCGGCGCTCCGGGCCGCCTTGTGGAACGCCCTGGCGGTGCCCGGGGTGGAGCCGGAGTACGCCGAGGTGGCGGATCCGCTGACGCTGGAGCCGGTGACGGCGGCCGCGCCGGGGACGGTGCTCCTCGTCTCGGCCCGGGTGGGGAGGACGCGGCTGATCGACAACGCCGTCCTCTCCTGACGCGGCAGCCTTCCGAAAGAGCAGGAGACTGCGATGCTTCGCACGATGTGCAAGAGCAAGATCCACCGGGCCACGGTGACCGGCGCGGATCTCAACTATATCGGTTCCATCACCATCGACCCGGTGCTGATGGAGGCGTCCGACCTGCTGGAGTTCGAGCAGGTGAGCGTGGTGAACGTCAACAACGGCGCGCGGTTCGAGACCTACGTCATCCCGGGCGAGCGCGGCCGGGGCGAGATCTGCCTGAACGGCGCCGCCGCCCGCATGGTGCACCCGGGCGACAAGGTGATCGTCATCAGCTACGCCCAGTACGACGAGGCGGAGATGGAGGGGTACCGGCCCCGGTTCATCTTCGTCGACGAGCACAACCGCATCTCGCGGGACGCGCTTCGGGCCGTCGGCGCCTGACGGGGCCATGGGTCCCTGGACCGGCGTCGTCCTCGCGCTGAGGGAGCCGGAGTCGGACCCGCTGGGGTCGCGGCTTTCCACCTACCTGCACCCCCTGGCGGGGCGGCCGCTGGCGTGGCACGCCGTGCACGCCGTGGCCACGCGGTCGCCCGCCCCCGCGCGGGTGGTGGTCGCCGCCGGTCCGGAGCTGACCGCGGACCTCTTCACCGACATTCCTGGCGAGGTCCGTCTCGCGGACTCGCCGGACGATGCGTTCGCCGCGGCCGAGGGCCGGGTCCTGGCGCTGGACGCCGCCGCGCCGCTGGCGGGTCCCGCGCTCGCCACGCTGCTGGCTGCGGACGGCGACGCGCTGCTGGAGGGGAGCGACGGCGAGCTGGTGGCCGCGTGGCTGGGCGGCGAGGCGGTCGGCCGCCTGGCCGCCCACGGCGAGCTGCGCGGGCTGCGGGAGGCGCTCCCCGGTACGCCCGTGATGCGCGACGCGGACGGCTTCGCCGTGCGCACCCGCGAGGGGCTGGCCCGCGCCTCGTCCCTGATCCGCGACCGCCTGGTGCGCCGGCTGATGGACGGCGGCGTCACCTTCCTCCTTCCCGAGGCGGTGCTGGTGGACGTGGACGTCCAGATCGGCCGCGACTCCGTCGTCTACCCCTGGTGCGTGCTGGAGGGAAAGACGACGATCGGCGAGGAGACGGTCATCGGCCCCTGCTGCCGCATCGACAGCACCCGCATCGGCAGCGGGGTGGAGCTCAAGGGCTTCAACTACCTTTCCCACACCTCCATCCGCAACCACGCTATCCTGGAACCGTATGTCCGCCGCGGCTTCGACGAGTGAGACGGCCCTCGGGCCGGTGGTGTGCGCCTCCGCCCGGGGCCAGCTGCCGGAGTGGGCGCGCGCCTCGGAAAAGCGGCGCGCGCACATCGGCCGCGTGGCCGCGCTGATGGGCGAGTGGGCGGAGGCGCTGGTGCTGCCGGAAGAGGAGCGGACGCGCTGGCTGGCCGCCGGCTGGCTGCACGACGTGCTGCGCGAGGCCCCGCCGGAGGAGCTGCGGCCGCTGGTGCCGGAGGAGTTCCGGGGGCTGCCGGGAAAGCTGCTGCACGGCCCCGCCGCCGCCGAGCGCCTGGCCGGCGAGGCGGACCCGGAGCTGCTGGACGCCATCCGCTACCACACGCTGGGCTCGCCGCGCTTCGGGCGGCTGGGGCGCGCGCTCTACCTGGCGGACTTCCTGGAGCCGGGGCGGCGCTACGAGCCGGAGTGGACGGCGTCGCTGCGCGCCCGCATGCCGGCGGAGATGGACGCGGTGATGCGCGAGGTGGTGCGGGCGCGGGTGCGGCACGTCACCGAGAGCGGGTCCACGCTGCACCCAGAGACGCGCGCGCTGCATGAGCAGGTCGAAGCGGCGTAGCCCCGCCTCCGGCGCCGCGGGAAAGCGGCTGCAGACCGTCGGCCTCTTCCTCACCCTGCTGCTGGTCGCGGTGCTGGTGGGCTCGCTGGCCGCGGGGCTGGTGGGGGGCCGGGGCGGCGCGGCGCCGCCTGCCGCGGACGAGCCGGACCGCGGCGCCGGCGAGGCGCGACGGGGGAACGCGCCCCCGCCGGCCGGGCGGGTGCGGGTGGAGGTGCTGAACGCGTCCGGCGTGCCCGGCGTGGCGGCCCGGGGGCGAACGCTGCTGCGCGACCGCGGCTTCGACGTGGTGTACGTGGGCAACGCGGAGGGGTACCCGCCGGACACCTCGCTGGTGCTGGACCGGGTGGGGCGGATGGAGCTCGCCCGCGCCGTGGCGGACGAGATCGACATCCCCCGCGTGGTGGCCCGGCCGGACTCCAACGTCTACGCGGACGTCACCGTCGTGCTGGGGCGCGACTGGGTGGCCGGCCACGCGGAGGCGGCGCCGGGCAACTGACGACGAAGGGGGAT
>DASTNU010001000.1:0-4700 GCA_035720605.1 Longimicrobium sp.
GTTGCCCTTGCGGTCGTAGGCGATCCCCATGGCGTAGTACGCCTTGCCGTTCTCCGGCGCGATGCGGATGGCCGCCTCCAGCGCGTCGATGGCCGCGTCGCTCTCCGCCATCTGGTTCAGCGCCTCGCCCAGCACCAGGAACGCGGGGCCGTGGTCGGGATCCAGCTCCACCGCGCGGCGCAGCGCCGTCGCGGCGGCGGCGTACACGCCCTTCTTGTACAGGGTGTATCCCAGCTGGTAGTTCACCTCCGGCGAGTCCGAGGCCAGCTTGTGCGCCCGCCGCAGCTCCTTCTCCGCAGGGTCGTACTTCCCCGCGGCGGCCAGCGCCGTCCCCAGCCCCAGCGCCGCGCGCACGTTGTCCGGCTGCGCCGCGGCCACCGCGGCGAACGCTTCCGCCGCGTCGGCGTGGCTCCCCTCGGCGGCCAGGTGCTCCGCGCGCTCCAGCTTGGGCAGCCACGGGTCCGGGCCGTCGGCGTCGGCGCCGCGCGCGGACCTGCGCGGCGCGCGCTTGCGCGGCGACTCCTGCACGGACGCGGGGTCCTGCCCCTGCTTTTCGGCTTCGTCCTCCGACTTCATCATCCGAGCCATGTCCGCTGCAAAGTTCCACGGGAAAGGCCGGTCCCTCCGGTCCCGCCCAACCGCTTCACCCGTCCGTCTCGTCGCGCACCCAGCGGCAGTACGCCTCGAGCCCGTCCATCACCGGAGCGACCACCAGCTCCGGCACCTCGTACGGATGCAGCTGCGGCAGCCGCGCCTTCAGCCGGTCCACCAGCGCGCGCCGCGTCTTCATCACCATCAGCACCTCCGCCTCCTGCCGCACCTCCCCCTGCCATCGATAGATCGAGGTGAGGCCCGGGACCAGGCTGGCGCAGGCGATGAGCCGCTCCTCCACCAGCGCCCGGCCGATGCGCGCCGCCTGCTCCGCGTCCGGGGCGGTGGAGAGCGCCACCACCACGTCCGACGCGTCCCCGTCCGCCGGCGTCACAGGTCCAGCTGCAGCTCCGGCGACCCCTCGCCCTCGCCGGTGAGCTCTGCCAGGGTGGCGCGGGCGTGCGCCAGGTGGCGGTCGGCGTTGCTGGCGGGCGGCCGCGCGAGGAAGGCGCGCAGGTGCGCCACCGCCTGGTCCTGGTTCCCCTGCTGCAGCAGGAGGAACGCCAGGCCGTAGTGGGCGCCGGCCGCGTGCGGCTTGAGCTCCAGCACGCGGCGGTACGTCTTCATCGCCTCGTCCGTCATGCCGATGCGCGTGTACGTCACCGCGATCTGCTGCAGCACGTCGGTGTCGTTGGGGCTCTCGCGCAGCGCCAGCCTGAACGAGGTGAGCGCCTCGTGATACTTCTCCTGCTGCAGGAGCGCGGCACCCTCCTCGTAGTAGTCCGGCTCCTTTTCGCGCGAGTCGGACCGGCCTCCAATCAGGTTCGTGAGCCAGGACATGGTCACAACTGGGGAGATGCGGAACAAGAACCTCGGGAGACGCCGCGAAGCGGCGGCGTGGGCCGGCGGGCCCGGGCCGCGCGGGCCGGCGCCGCGGCCGCGCGCCCGGAACGGAGCAAGCTACTCTGCCGTGCCGGTGCCGCGCAACCGAGACGGCGGCGTGACGAAAATGCGGCCGCCGGGGGGCTAGCGCACCGCGTTGTGGCGAAGCTCCACGGGGCGCCCCGGCGCCCGCGCCACCACCGCCCCCGCCTGGTCCAGCAGCACCTCCGCCCCCAGCGCGCGCAGCCGCTCCGCGGTGTCCGCGGCCGCCGGCTCCACCAGCAGCCGCGCGCCCGGCGCCAGCACCCGCAGCCCCTCGCGCAGCCGCGCCTCGTCCGCGCCGCCGGTGAGCGCCGCCCCCCGCAGCCCACCGCCCCGCAGCGGCAGCCCCCCGGGGCCGGCGGCGATGCGGCTCACCCCCGCCGCGCGCGGGGGAAGCGCGTCCGGCCGCTCCGCCGCGGCGATCACCTCCAGCTCCGGCACCAGGGCGTGCACCGCCGCCGCCTGCCGCGCGCCGGGGCCGGCGACCAGCGCCATCCCGATCGCCCCGGACAATCCCATCAGCGCCGCCAGGCGCACCGACGCCTCCGCGTCCTCCTCCATGGACGGCCCGGCGTCGCCGGATTCCGCGGCGCCCGGCAGGCGCAGGTCCGCCAGGGCGTCGTGGACCGGGTAGCTTTCGCGGCAGTTGGCGCACCCCAGCCGGCCCTCCACCACCCGCCGCTCCTCCATGCGGTCCGCCAGCACCATCAGGCCGAACTCCGGGCCGCAGCGCGGGCAGGTGAGCACGTCGGTGAGCAGGATGTGCATCCGCAGCTACCAGGTGGGCTTGGGCGAGTACTGGGCCCACTGGTTCGGCGTCTCCCACACGCGGACGTAGACCAGGTTCTCCGCATGCTCCCGCAGCCGCCGCTGCATCTCCTGGAAGATCCAGCGCGCCTGGTTCTCGGCGCTGGGCTCCAGGGTGGTGAAGGGCTCCAGCTCGTTGATGTTCTGGTGGTCCAGCTGCCCGGCGATGGCGCGCAGGTGGTGCTTGGCGTCGGTGAAGTCGAACGCCATCCCCCCCTCGGCCACGTCCTCGAAGGCGAGCCCCGCCTCCACCACGTAGTGATGGCCGTGCAGGTTCTCGCACTTGCCCTTGTAGTTGCGCAGAAAGTGCGCGCTGTCGTAGCTGGCCTTCACGTTCAGCAGGAACATGGCCTATCCGCCTGCCGCTTCCACGGCGATGCACGAGATCTGGACGCCCGGGGGCTGCGACGCGGCAAAGAGCACCGCGCGCGACACGTCCTCGGGGCGCAGCATGGACGCGCGCGACGGCAGGTCCGCGCGCGTGTCGGGGTCGATGGGGTCCCACAGCGGCGTGTCGGTGGCCGCGGGCTCGATGAGGGTGGCGCGCACGCCGCTGCCGCGCACCTCCGCGCGCAGCACCTCGTGCAGCCCCCGCACGCCGAACTTGCTGGCCGCGTAGCCGCCGTTCTGCGCGAACGCGTTGCGCCCCGCCACCGAGCCGATGGTGACGAAGTGCCCGCTCCCCCGCCGCAGCATGCCGGGAAGAAAGGCCCGCATCAGCAGGAAGGGGCCGCGCAGGTTGGCCGAGAGCTGGCGGTCGAAGTCCTCCGGCGCGGCCTCGTGCAGCCAGGCGAGCGAAAAGGCGCCCGCCGCGCTGACGATGAGGTCGGGCGCGTCGCCCAGCAGCTCGCCCACGTAGGTGGCCAGCGTGTGCACGCCCTCGGGGGTGGAGATGTCGGCGGGGATGGCGTGGCCGCCGGCCTCGGCGGCGGCGCGGGCCAGCGGCTCGGCGGAGCGCGCCACCATGGCCACCCAGGCGCCCGCCGCGACCAGCTCGCGCGCCACGGCCAGCCCGATGCCGCGCGACGCGCCGGTCACCAGCGCGGTCCTCCCCTGCAGCTCACCCGCCATGTCCCCCTCCCCCGAAGTGATGATTCGCACCCTTCGCATCAATTTCCGTCCTGCGATCAAGAACTGCAACGGTGACGGAGGTCCAGGCGAGTGCCCCCGCCTCCCCCCTCCGGGCACGCCACACTCGCCCACCTCCCCCCCAAACCCGTGGGGAGGTCACGCGGCGCCGGGATCGAGGTGAGACGGCCTGCATCGAGCCGCGTCCGCAGGGGCCCCTCCCCCCGGCCCCCTCCCCGCTCGTTCCTCGCGGAGAGGGGGAGAATTTCACTGCGCTTCGGAGAATCCCGGCCTACGGCTCGTACAACCGCTTCCGGAACACCGTGATCCGTCCCCAACCACCCCTCCCCCGCAGTTGGGGGAGGGGTCGCCGGCCGTCGCGAGGAACGAGCGAAAGGCCCGGCGGGGGAGAGGGCCCCCGCGCAGCGGGCGTGGGGGAAAACTCCCCGGGACTGCGATACCGGCCCCAACCGGCGGGGACCTCGCGGCCCTCCATCTTCACGCGCCCGCCGTTCCCCGTTCCCTACCGCCTCCTACCGCCCGTTGTGGAACACCAGCCGCAGGAACTCCTCGCGCGTCCGCAGGTCTTCCAGGAACACGCCCTTCATGGCGCTGGTGACCGTCTTGGAGTTCTGCTTCTCCACGCCGCGCATCATCATGCACAGGTGCGCCGCCTCGATCACCACCCCCACCCCCTGCGGCTCCAGCACCTCCATCAGCGCGTGGGCGATCTGCTCCGTCAGCCGCTCCTGCACCTGCAGCCGCCGGGCGAACACCTCCACCACGCGCGGCAGCTTGCTCAAGCCCACGATGCGCCCGTTGGGGATGTAGGCCACGTGCACCTTGCCGAAGAACGGCAGCAGGTGGTGCTCGCACATCGAGTACATCTCGATGTCCTTTACCAGCACCATGTTGTGGTGGTCCTCGTCGAACACCGCGTGGCCGATGGCGTCTTCCACCGACATCCCGTAGCCGCGGGTGAGCCAGCGCATGCTCTTCTCCACCCGCTCGGGCGTACGCAGCAGGCCGTCGCGCGCGGGATCCTCGCCCAGCGCGCCCAGCATCCGCCGCACCAGCCCCTGGAACTCCGTCTCCTCGCCCGGGGGCTGCTGCCCGCGGGGCGCCGTCGTCTCCGTCATCTATTCTCCCCGATATTCCGCTGCGTTGCGCGGCGTCTCCCACAGCACCAGCCGCACCAGCCTGCCGGCGGGCAGCCGCGGCGCCAGGCGCTCCCAGATGGCCACCACCAGGTTCTCGGTGGAGGGGATGATCCCCTGCAGCCAGGGCACGTCCACGTTCAGGTTGCGATG
>DASTNU010001001.1:0-6434 GCA_035720605.1 Longimicrobium sp.
CGCCCCCGTCGCCGCCGCCAGCCCCGCCATCTCCTCCGGCGCGAGCATTCCCGGCATATGCGGATGATCTCCGCCGTGGTGCTCGTGCCCCGTGCCGGCGGCCGGCGCTGCCTCGCCGCGGCCGCGCAGCCACCGCTCCATCAGCGCGATCTCGTCGCGCTGCGACACGTCGATGCGCTCGGCGAGCAGGTGGATGTCCTGCCGCGTGGTGCGCCCCGGCACCAGCGCCGTCATCTCCAGCGCCTGCGCGTGGTGCGCGATCATCCCGCGGATGAACCGCACGTCCGGCGACGTGTCGCGCGCTTGAGGCGCGACGGCCGCCTGCTGTGCCACCGGCACGCTCTCCGCCGGCGGCGCCGCCGCCGACGCCGCGCCGCACGCCACGGCGCCCAGCATCCCCGCCGCGAGAATCGATCGATAGAACGTCTTCAACAGCTACTCTCCTGACAACAGCGGCCTGCGCGTGCGTCCACCCTCCCGCCGCGCGCCTGCACGATGGGCTGCACGCGACCGCGTCGCAAGGCGCCGCGTCACGTCATTTGAGCTTTGTCCCACGTGCGACTGGCACCATCCCAAGACAACAGGCCTTTGCACTTACCCACTCATCGTGGTAAGGTGAACAAAGGATACGGGACACTGCATGCACGAGGGTCAAGGATTTCCGCCAGATGATGTTGGCGGATCAAGGGAGAGGCGGTGAGTTCCACACGAGAAGGACTGCTCGCTCGAATCGCCGCCGAAGAAAGTCGGCTGGCGGAGCTGGAAAAGAAACGAGCAACCTCGCACGTAAGACTTGAGGCGCTTCGTGAACAACTCGCGGGCGGCAATTCTCCACGCCCTGCCCCGCTGCCGCTGTTCCCAATGCTCGGCACGCCGGTTACGCCTGCAGCAAAGGTATCGCTTTTCCGCTCTCTATTCCGCGGGCGGGATGACGTTTTCCCCACACGGTTCCTCAGCAGAAAAACGGGCAAGGCGGGTTACGCGCCCGCGTGCAGTCACAAGTTCGTGCCCGGCGTTTGTGCGCTGCCGCGCGTAAAGTGCGGTGAGTGCCCCAACCAGGCATTTCTTCCGGTGGGTGATCGGGCCGTCCTGGATCACCTGCAAGGACGGCATGTCATGGGAGTGTACCCGTTGCTCCACGACGAGACGTGCTGGTTCCTGGCGGTGGATTTCGACAAGGACGGATGGAAGGAAGATGCCCTCGCGTTCGCCGAAACGTGCAGCGCTGCCGATCTGCCGGTCGCGCTGGAGCGTTCGCGCTCAGGGAACGGGGCTCATGCTTGGATCTTCTTCACCGCGCCGGTGCCGGCTTCCACCGCGCGGAACGTGGGCTCCTGGCTGCTCACGGAGACGATGTCGAGGCGCCACGAACTCCGGCTGCAGTCCTACGACCGACTTTTCCCGAACCAGGATACCATGCCCCGGGGCGGGTTTGGCAACCTGATCGCGCTACCACTCCAGTACGAGGCCCGCCAGCACGGGAACACCGTGTTCGTGGATGACGGATTCCATCCCTATCCCGATCAGTGGGCATTCCTTGCCTCCATCTGTCGGATCGATCCGGAGAGGGTGCAGGCCATCGCCCGCGACGCGGCTCGTCGGGGCCAAGTCGTGGGAGTTCGAATGCCCGAGCCCGACGATGAAGCCGCCGCGGCTCCCTGGACACGTCCGCCGTCAGGCCACCAGACCACCGTACGCGTGCCGGGGCCTCTGCCGGAAATCGTGCGGGCGGTGCTCGCGCAACGGCTGTTCGTCGAAAAGACCGGACTGCCATCGCCGATGGTCAACCAGATCAAGCGGCTGGCAGCCTTTCAGAACCCCGAGTTCTACAAGAAGCAGCGGCTCCGCCTCTCGACAGCGCTCACCCCGCGCGTCGTTGCGTGCGCGGAGGATTTCCCTCAGCACGTCGCTCTTCCTCGCGGCTGCCTCGACGATCTGGAAGTGCTGCTGCGCGAACACGGAGTCGCCCTTTCCATCGACGATCAGCGTGTTGATGGAGAAGCGGCTGAGTTCCGCTTCGGGGGCGAGCTCACCTTAAGCCAGCAGCAGACCGCGCAGGAGATCCTGCGACACGAGAATGGTGTGCTGGTGGCACCGCCCGGCGCTGGCAAGACGGTGCTGGGCACGTACCTGATCGCCGCGCGGGGGAGAAGCACCCTCGTGCTCGTGCACCGCCGGCCGCTGCTGGACCAGTGGGTCACGCAGCTGTCCGCGTTCCTGGGAGTCAGCGAGAAGGAGGTGGGGAAGATCGGAGGAGGCAGGCGCACCGCGAACGGCCGGCTGGACGTCGCGATGATCCAGAGTCTGGTCCGCAAGGGAAGCGTTGACGACATCGTCGCGACCTACGGGCACGTCATCGTCGACGAGTGTCACCACGTCCCGGCGGTGTCGTTCGAGCGCGTGATGGCCGAGGTCAAGGCGCGGCACGTCCTGGGACTCACCGCCACACCGCAACGCCGTGACGGGCATCATCCGATTCTCGAGATGCAGCTCGGGCCGGTACGATCATCCCCGAACACGCAAGCGGCGATGGCGGGGCCTGCTCAGAACCGCCGGCTCGTGGTTCGTAACACCGCGCTCCGCCTGCCCGACTCGGCCTCGGAAGCGGGTATCCAGACGATCTACCGAATCCTCGCGGCCGACGAGGCGCGGAACCAGCTCATCGTGAATGACGTTCTCCAGGCTCTGGACGACGGACGCTCTCCGATTTTGCTGACGGAGCGGCGGGACCACCTGGAGTACCTGGCGGAGCGCCTGGGACGCCACGTCCCTGATCTGCTCGTCCTGCGCGGCGGCATGAAGGCGACTGAGCGTCGGGAGGCGGGTGTGGGTAGTGCCGGAACGTCAGCAGGTGAACCGCGCCTCGTCATCGCCACCGGCCGGTACATCGGCGAGGGCTTCGATGATGCGCGACTCGACACGCTCTTCCTTGCGATGCCGATCTCCTGGAAAGGAACGCTTGTGCAATACACCGGGCGGCTCCACCGCACGCATCCGGGAAAGCAGGAGGTCCGCATCTTCGACTACGTCGACCAGCAGGTCCCCGTCCTGATCCGCATGTTCGAGAAGCGACTTCGGACGTACCGATCGATCGGCTACTCTTCTACCGCATAGGGTGCCGACGCTCACCCATCCTCCTCCGGCTCCGCGATGGTGTAGCCGGGGGGGACGGAGAAGAGGGCGTCGGCGGGCTCGCCGGGGGTGAGGGAGACGGCGCGGTAGGTGACGATGGTGCCGTCCTCGTTCACCTCCACCATCAGCGGCAGCCCCTCGCGGATGCCGTACTGCAGCGGCAGCGCCACCATCTGCCCCATGCCGCCCGGCCACTCGAAGTGGTAGCGCGAGGGCCGGACGCGGACGTCCTCGGCCACGCAGGCGCGCGCCGTCGCCCCCCGGCGCAGCATGCCGCTGCTGAGCATGGCGTACACGCGGCAGCGGCGGCCGGCGTAGCTTCCTTCCTCGTCGGTGCGCTCCATCACGGGCGGCCCCAGGCGCTCTTCCATCAACGCCCATGTGTCCGGGTCCATGTCCTCGCGGTTCAGGCTCTGGACCGTGGCCGCCCGCGCCACGCGCGCGGCGGTGTCCAGCGAGAAGTAGGCGCTCTCCGCCATCCGCGCCACCAGGATCCCGTCGAACATCCCCCCCGTGGTCTCCAGCCGCAGCCTGCCGCCCGAGCCCCACGTCACCACCTCGCGGCTGGGCCCGAAGGCGCTGAACGTCTCCGCGCCCTCCCGGTTGGGACCGCCCGCGCTCGCCTGGTAGACCAGCGTGCCGACGAACGTGTCCTGCACCGGCACGGGCGCCTCCGCCGCCTGGCCGGAGGAGGTGCAGCCCGCCAGCACGGCGAGGGCCGCGAGCGGAAGCGCGGGGCGAGCGAGGCGGACGGCGCCGTGCGCACGCCGGAGGGCGACGAGCGGCATCATGATCGGTCGGGGTGGGGAATGATGAGCAGACGTGCGGGGGTCCGGACGACGGCAGGGTAGCGCCGGATGGCCGGGGCGGCAACGCTCACGATGCGGCGAGCGGCGGAACGTAGAGGCTGAGCGCCTGCAGCGGCCCGGAGCCGGTGTTGCGGAGCTCGTGCCGCTCGCCGCGGTCGATGCGCAGCAGCACCCCGGGACGAAGCGCCTGCTCCTCCCCGTCGACGATCGCGACGCCGTCGCCGGCGACCACGAAGATCCACTGGTCGCTCTGCGGGTGGAAGTTGTCCGGGCCGCCCTCCGACTCGCCGGGCTGCAGGACCATGGTGGCCGCCAGCGCGTCCGAAGTGCGCGACGCCTGGCGCCAGCCGGCGGGGAAATCCAGATGTATCCGATGCATGGAATCCGTTCGGGCAGGACGTGAGTGAGGGGTGCGGCGACGGCGCCAGGATACCTCGCCGCCGGGCCGCCGGTTCCCATCACGCGGAGGAACGGCACGCGGACGCGGAGACGGCAGAGGCGCGCCTCCGCGTCCCCCGCGCGAGGCGGTCCTTCCTGGCCGCGGAGATGGCGGTGGGACGTGCAGCCGCCAGGGTTTGGCTGCCAGGAAGCACCTCGCCCACTCCGCCGGGGCTGCGATCGTGGGCGACGGCGTTCTCTCAAGTCTTGACCGATTTAGTGAGTGATGATAAGATGGAGGAGGACACGATCGACAGTTGAGGGCGCATCCTCGCGGCAGCACGGCGCACCCGGGCGCGGGCCGCCGCCGCGAAGGGCTGCGAGCTCCGAATTTCGCAAACTTTCTACCTCGATCGCCACGACCACCCCGCCTCCGGCGCCGCCGGCGAGGAGGATGCCAGCCCCGGCGAAGGCGGTGCCGCCCAGTCGCGGTGCAGGGGGTCGTTCGGCCCGGCGCTCGGCCTCGCCCCGAGCACGAAGACCGTTGCGCGGCTCCCGTTCCCTACCCCACCAGGAGAGAAGATCCGTGACCATCGCTGTGAAGATTGCCCGGTCGTCCAAACCGACTCCGGACTATCAGGACGAGCTGCACGCCGAGGTCCTCGACGACCTCCAGATCGGCGAGCACGGCTACAAGTACCGTCTGGTCGACGGGATCGTCATGCCCCCGTACATCACCCCGTCCCAGTACCATCTCTCCAGGACGATCGAGACCCGGGCGAGTGACATCTGCGGCACGTCGTACCCCAAATCGGGGACGAACTGGATGTCGAACATCCTCGTGCGCCTCACCAACGGCGGCGAGGCTCCCGCGGACCGGACGCTGCGCGACAGCCTGCACTGGGTCGAGAGCTCCCTGTACTACCCCCGGAGCCGGGCCGAGCTCGCCGCCGCGCCGTCGCCGCGGATCTTCTCCAGCCACATGCCCTTTCACATGGCGCTGGGGGGGGATCCGCTCAGCAACCCGTGCAGGTACGTCTACATCGCGCGCAACCCCAAGGACGTCGCCGTCTCGTACTACCACTTCGAGTCGGGACAGAGCTGGTCGGGAAACTACAACGGCTCCTGGTCGCACTGGCTGCAGATGTTCGTCGACGGAAAGCTGCAGCGGGGCGACTGGTTCGACCACGTCCTGAGCTGGTGGCGGCACAGGGACGCGGACAACGTGCACTTCATGAAGTACGAGGACCTGCGCAACGACTTCGACGGCGAGCTTCGGCGGCTGGGCGGTTTCCTGGGATACGACCTGTCGGACGAGACGGTGCGGGTGATCAGGGAGCGCACGGGGTTCGGGAACATGAAGCAGGACAGCTTCAGCGACATGCACGAGCTCAAGGCGCTGCGAAACTTCTTCCGCAAGGGCGTGGTCGGGTCCTGGAAGGAGCGATTCACCGTGGCCGAAAGCGAGTGGTTCGACGAGGTGTACCGCGAACGGATGCAGGGCTCCGGCCTGGACTTCGAGTTCGTGTAATCCCCGCGGCGCACCGCTGCCGCGCGACGGCCTGGAAAAGAAAAGAACCTCACGCAGAGTCAGCAGAGTGAGCAGAGTTCTGGTGTGTGCAAGGGATAACTCTGCTTCCTCTGCTGACTCTGCGTGAGGCATTCTTTTCACCCGGAACGCCCGTTCGGGCCGTGTGCGGGGGTGCGGATGGCGCACGACATCGCCGTCCCCAGCACCTCGACGTTGCCCGGGCTCAGCATGGACTGGTGCGTCCCCGGCACGGGTACCACCTGGATGGACGCGCTGGCCGGCGTTCCCTTCCAGCCGCGGTGCAGATCCGCATCCGGGTCCTGGGTAAGGAAGAGGTGCGCCGGCGTGGGGAGCGGCCCCGGAACGTACGCCACGATGGCGCGGGAGCGGGCCTGCAGGTGGCGCAGCAGCTGCTGGGCGTCGGCCAGGGTCACGTGCTCGGGAAGCAGCCCCATGGCGTGGGCCCGGCCGACGAAGAACGGCAGGTCGGCACCCGCGGTGGCGCTCTTGAGCTCGCGCAGGGCTTCGCGCGAGGCCGCGGGGGCGCCGCTTTCCAGGCGGAACAGCGCCAGCAGCAGCAGGCG
>DASTNU010001002.1:0-3860 GCA_035720605.1 Longimicrobium sp.
CACTAACGCACTAACGCACTCACGCACTCACGCACTAACGCACTTCATTTCTCATCCGTCCCGTACGCCGCCGAGCCCGCCGCGGCGCGGCCGGACTCCAGCTCGGGGGTCTCGCCGCACAGGCCCAGCGCGTGGCGCGCCTTGGCGGCCACGTTCTCCGCCGTCAGCCCCAGCTCCTGGAAGACGGTCTTGGCCGGGGCCGAGGCGCCGAAGCGGCTGATGCCCACCACCTCGCCCTCATCGCCCACCCAGCGGTGCCACCCCATGGGATGCGCGGCCTCTACCGATACGCGGGCGCGGACCGCGGGCGGCAGCACCTCGTCGCGGTACTCCTTCGGCTGCTGCGAGAAGAGCGCCCAGCTGGGCATGCTCACCACGCGGGCGCGAATTCCCTCGCCCGCCAGCGTCTGCCGCGCCTCCACCGCCAGCGCGACCTCCGATCCCGTGGCGATCAGGATCACCTGCGGCTCGCCGCCCTCCGCGTCCGCCAGCACGTAGGCGCCGCGCCGCAGCCCGCTCGCCGGCGCCATCGCCTCGCGGTCCAGGTGCGGGAGCGCCTGGCGGGTCAGGGAAAGGAAGACGGGGCCCTCGGTGTGCTCCATCGCGAAGCGCCACGCCTCCACCGTCTCGTTGGCGTCCGCGGGTCGCAGGTCGATGAGCCCCGGGATGGCGCGCAGCGACGCCAGCTGCTCGATCGGCTGGTGCGTGGGCCCGTCCTCGCCCAGCCCCACGGAGTCGTGGGTGAAGACGTAGATCGTCGGCTGCTCCATCAGCGCCGCCAGGCGGATGGGCGGGCGCATGTACTCGGAAAAGATCAGGAAGGTGCCGCCGAACACGCGCACCCCGCCGTGCAGCGTCATCCCGTTCATCAGCGACCCCATCGCGTGCTCGCGCACCCCGAAGTGCAGGATGCGCCCGGCGTAGTTGTCCGGCCCGAAGTCGCCGCCGCCGTCGATGTTGGTGTTGTTCGATCCGGCCAGGTCCGCCGAGCCGCCCATCAGCCAGGGCACCCGCCTGGCGATGGCGTTCAGCGCCTTGCCGCTCGCCGCGCGCGTGGCGATCGGCTTCTCGTCCCGGCCCCAGGTGGGCAGGTCCGCGTCCCATCCCCCGGGAAGCGTGCGGCCGAGCGCCTGGTCCAGCCCGGCCGCCGCGTCGGGGTGCGCCTGGCGAAAGGCTTCCATCCGCCGCTCCCACTCCGCCTGCAGCCCGCGTCCCCGCTCGCCCGCGGCGCGCATGTGCGCCAGCGCCTCGTCGGGGACGAAGAAGCTCTCCTGCGAGGGCCAGCCCAGCGCCTGCTTGGTGAGCTTGATCTCCTCCTCGCCCAGCGCCTCGCCGTGCGCCTTTTCGCTCCCCGCCTTGTTGGGCGAGCCGTAGCCGATGATCGTCTTCACCGTGATCATCGACGGGCGCGGGTCGTCCTTCGCGGCGCGGATGGCGGCGTCGATCGCCTCCAGGTCGTTGCCGTCCTCCACCACCAGCGTGTGCCACCCGTATCCCTCGAAGCGCTTCGCCACGTCCTCGGTAAAGGCCAGGTCGGTGCTGCCTTCGATGGTGATCTTGTTGTCGTCCCAGAAGTAGATGAGCTTGCCCAGCCGCAGGTGCCCGGCAAGGGACGCCGCCTCCGACGCCACGCCCTCCATCAGGTCGCCGTCGGAGCAGATGGCGTAGACGCAGTGGTCCACCACCTCGTGGCCCGGGCGGTTGTGCAGCGCGGCGAGGTGCGCCTCCGCCATCCCCATCCCCACCCCGTTGGCGAAGCCCTGCCCCAGCGGACCCGTCGTCGTCTCCACGCCGCGCGTCAGCCCGTACTCCGGGTGGCCCGGGGTGCGGCTTTCCCACTGGCGAAAGTTCCTGATGTCGTCCAGGGTCAGCCCGTACCCGGTCAGGTACAGCATGGAGTACAGCAGCATGGACGCGTGGCCGGCGGAAAGGATGAACCGGTCGCGGTCTGCCCAGCCGGGGTCGGCGGGGTTGTGCTTCAGGTGGCGCGTCCAGATGACGTACGCCAGCGGCGCCAGCGCCATGGGGGTGCCGGGGTGGCCGGAGTTGGCCGCCTGCACCGCGTCCATGGACAGCGTGCGGATGGTGTCGATGCAGAGCCGGTCGAGCGTCCGTGCGTCGGAGGGCATCTATGTTCCTGGTTGATGGAGCTGATCGGGCAGCGTCGAAGGATGAGGCGTGTCGGCAGAGATCGCACTGCGCCCGCGGGCACCCTCCCCCGGCCCCTCCCCGCGCAAACTGCGCGGGGAGGGAGGAGGATTCGATCGCGCGACGGACTCGCCTCGAAGTCTACTCCCCCTCCCGCGCGGTTTGCGGGAGGGGGTGGACGAGCCTGGGCGAGGCCGGGGGCGGGCCCCGGTACACCGCGTGCGCCGCGGGATCGGGGTCGATGCGCTCCCCCGCCTCGTCCGCCGCGGCGTGCGCGGCCGCGTCGCCGATGGCGCCGATGCGCTCCAGCGCCAGCAGCGCGGCCCCGCGCAGCGTCGCCTCCGGGTGCGGCGACAGGCGAAAGGGCCGGCCCAGCGCATCCGCCACGATCCGCGTCCAGGCGGGCGATGCGTGCAGGGCGCCGCCCCCGGCCACCACCTCCTCCGCCCGGCCGAACGACGCCTCCACCGCGTCCAGCGCCTCCGCCATCCCGACCGCCGCCGCCTCCAGCCACGCCCGCGCGATCTCCACCGGCCCCGTCGCCGCCGTCAGCCCGGCGATCACGGCGGTCTCCGATCCCTGCGGACGGGGCGGGCGCTCCGGGACCAGGCGCGGGACCGCCGCCAGCCCGTGCGCACCGGGGCGCATCGCCGCGAGCTGCGCTTCGAGCCCGGCGGGTCCGGGAAGCCGCAGCGTCCGCCGCAGCCAGGCGTACCCGTTGCCGCCGTTGGAGGTGGCGCGCCCGCAGACCGTCCGCCGCTCGTCCAGCCGGTAGCACCAGAGCCCGTCCGGCACGGCGGGCTCCGCGTCGTCGCGCAGCACCCGCACCGCCGCCGACGTGCCCACCGTCAGCCCCACGCGCCGCCCCACCGCGCCCGTCCCCAGGCTGGCGCACGCGCCGTCTCCCACGGCGGGGAACCAGGGGACCCGGGCCAGCTCCGGCCAGCGCGCCGTCCACTCCGCCTGCAGCCCGCGGAACGGCGCATCGCCGATCGGCGGCAGCGCAGCGGCGGAGGTCCCGGCGGCGTCCAGCATCTCGCCGTCCCACGCCTGGCGCCGCAGGTCCAGCAGCCCCGTCCCCGAGGCCATGGACACCGACGTGCGCAGCTCGCCGAACAGGCGGAGCGCGACGAGCTCGCCGATGCCGCCCCACGCGTGCGCGCGCGGGAAAGTATCGTCCCGCGCGCCGCGCAGCCAGACCAGCTTCGCCGCCGGATAGAGCTCGTGCAGAAAGCACCCCGTGCGCCGGTGCATCCGCGCCTCGTCCACCCGCGCCCGCATCCCCTCCCCCGCTCCCCGCGCCCGCCCGTCTCCCCAGCCGTAGAGCGGCGTGGCGGCCCGCCCGTCCGCCGCGATGCCCACCAGCCCGTGCCAGAACGCCGCGAGCGCAACCGCCGCCGGCTCCACTCCCGCCGCCCGGCCGGCCTGCACGGCGCCGTCGATCACCTCCAGGCACAGGTCGGCGAGCGCGTCGGCGTCCGCCTCCATCCCGCCGTCCGGCGTCGCGCGCCACCGGTGCTCCGCGCGCGCCGCCGCGCCGGGAGCGAGGGGCGCGCCGGCGCCGTCCACCCACTGCGCCCGCGCGGACGACGAGCCCACGTCGACGGCCAGGATCCAGGGTCCGCGGCGGGCGGGCGGCACGGGGTACGTCATGGGAACCGATAATCTACCGTGCACCGGCCGCGGATGCCACGCGTGCGGCGGGCGCCCCC
>DASTNU010001003.1:0-11304 GCA_035720605.1 Longimicrobium sp.
GCCGCGAGGTCGATGTCCGGCGGCGGCGTGGGCGCGGAGACGTAGCGGGCCCCGCGCAGCCGGATCCCCCCGACGTCGCCGGTGAAGACGAGGCGCGCGTCGGGATCGTGGAAGGCGTAGTGATGGCGGGCATGGCCCGGCGTCTCCACCGCCACCAGCGTCCGCCCGCCGATGCGCACGGCCTCGCCGTCGGCCGGGGTGCGGATGCGCCCGGGCGGCACGGGGAGCATGGTGCCCCAGAGCATCTCCATCGCGTCGCCGTACAGGCGGGCGGCGCTGGACAGGAGGCGCGACGGGTCCGCCAGGTGACCGGCGCCCTGCGGGTGCACGTGGATCGCGGCGCGGGGGGCGATGCGGGCCAGGTGGCCGGCGCCCGCGGCGTGGTCCAGGTGGATGTGCGTCAGCAGGACGTGGTCGAGCTCCGCGGGATCGTGCCCGGCGGCGCGGATGCCCGCCAGCAGCGCGTCCAGGGTGGAGGCGGGACCCGCCTCCACCAGCGCGAGCGAATCCCCGTCCGCCAGCAGGTACGAGGCGATGAACCCCGGCCCGCCCCAGCCGTGGTCGATCCTGACGACCCCCGGCGCCTCTTCGTAGATACCGGCCTCCGCCATCGATTCTCCGTCGCGCACGTTACGATCCTGCCTCGATTCGGCAATGTAGCGCACGGCATCCGAGCCTGCTCGTCAGGCTCCGCGACCTCCGGCCCCGCGCCCGAGCCGCAACGACAGCGGAAAGCCCCGCGAACTACGCGGGGCTTCGATCGGGCGAGCTCGGTGCGCGCCGGCCGGGATCGCGGGACCGGACGGTCTCGGCCTCATGTGCGGCCGATGTCGAGGACCTCGGCGACGACGGGGCGGATGCCCCAGTCGATGGCTTCGCGGCAGCTGTCGAACCACAGGTCGATCTTGTTGCCGCGCACGGCGCCGCCGGTGTCCATGATCACGAAGATCCCGATCAGCCGCCCGTCGGGATGCGTGACGCGCACGACGGAGCCCAGCGGCAGCACGTTCGGGTCGCCCGCGGCCATGCCGTCGCGCACGCGGACGCCGGTGCGCATGGTGCCCCGCAGGCAGTACGCGGTGGAGCGCATCTCCAGCCGCCGCTGGACGGGGAACTCGATGCGGCTCTCCGTGGACGACGACGTCGCGACCGACTGCGGCTCCGTGGGCGCGGGAGGCGTCAGGGTGCCGTCGAGGGAGGTGGTCGCGGTGGCGCTGCTGCCGGCGCTGTCCACCGGCTGCGCCACGGGCCTGCCGAGCAGGCGCGGGGGCCGCCGCTGCGCCTCGCCGGCCGCCGGGGCGAGGGCGATCAGCAGCAGGAGGAGCGCGCCCGGCCCCGTCCAGCGGTACTTCCCGTGATCCGGCGTGATCCGCAGGGTCATGTCCGACCTCCGGGAAAGGGTTTGCCGACGACTCCGCGTCTCCTGGTGCGAAGAGGATCCGCCGCTGGGAACTCGCAAAGTCCGCCTTCGCGAGCTCGCGCCGCGGCGATCAACCGCACTCACGCACTCACGCACTCACGCACTCACGCACTCACGCACTCAATCACGCACCCGGCACGATCGACCGCTCGCCCTGGAACACCGTGGAGGCGCGGTAGTGGTCCAGCGCGTAGCGCAGCAGCAGCTTCACCAGCACCGCCAGGGGAACGGCGATCAGCAGTCCCACGAAGCCGAAGAAGTAGCCGGCGATCGCCAGCGCCAGCAGCACCCACACGGGGTGCAGCCCCACCGCCTCGCCCACCACGCGCGGGCCGATGACGGAGCTGTCCAGCATCTGCACCACCACGAACACCGCGACGATCTTCAGCAGCGCGATGCCCGGGCTGGCGGAGAAGAGGGCGATCACCAGCGCGGGAATCAGGCTGGCCACCAGCCCCATGTACGGGATGACGTTGAAGACGCCGGCCACCACGCCCAGCAGCAGCGCGTACGGAAAGCCCGCGATCAGAAAGCCCAGCCAGGTGAGCACGCCCACGATGGCGGCCGCCAGCACCTGGCCGCGCAGATAGCGCGCGAGCAGCCGGTCGTACTCTGACGCGAAGCCCACCACGCGGTCACGGTGCGGCGGCGGCACCAGCTCGCGCAGCCGGGCCTGGATGGCCGGCCAGTCGCGCAGCAGGTAGAAGGTGATGATGGGGGTGAGGAAGACGTAGCCCAGCAGGCTGAGCACCGCGCCCAGCCCCCGTCCCACCCCCAGCAGCCCCGTCCACACCCCCCGCGCGATGGCCGCCTGCCGCTGCTGCAGCCAGGCGATCACCGCCTCCGGCTGGATGGAGCGCAGCCGGTCCACCATGGCCTGCTCGTCCAGCCAGGCCAGGTCGCGCGTCTGCAGCTGCGCCTGCCACTGCTCCAGCCGCATGGTGGCCGTCTGCAGGAAGGCCGGCGCGCCCTGGATGAACTCCGCGACCTGCGCGCTCAGCGCGGGAATGCCCACGAACACCACCAGCGCGATCACCCCCACCGCCGGCAGCGCCAGCAGCAGGGTGGCCACCAGCCGGCTGATGCCGCGCCGCTCCATCCGCGTCACCAGCGGGGCCTGGATGTACGCCAGCACCAGCGCCAGGACGAAGGGCGCCAGCAGGAACCCGGTGGTGTCCAGCACCCAGATGAAGGTGAGCAGGGCGGATGCGCTCACCAGCAGCAGGTGGTGCCGCGTTCCCGAGTACGGCTGGATGAGGAAGACCAGGAGCAGAAAGAGGATGAACGGGTTGAGGACGCTCCTGACGCTGAACAGGAAGGCCCCCAGCACCCCCAGCACCGCCACGGCGTGCCAGGCGCGCCAGTTGAACGGGTCCGACGGCGATTCGGTCATGATCGGCGGGGGCACGGTGGGATGGCGGAACGTGCGCACAGAGTAGCGCGGCCGGCCCGGAGCGGCCAGAGCGCGGCGTGCGGCGCCGCGGCCCGGTTTCTGCATAAACAGCGGACAGTCAACTACTTAGCCAACTGCAAGGAGGCGTGGAGATGGCCGGTCTGATCAACGCGATGCTGCACCCCCGCCGCCGCACCGTAAAGAGCATGGCGATGGCGGGCGCCGCCACCTGGGCGATGAACCGCGTGGCGCGCCGCAGCCCCCGCGCGGGGCGGGTGCTGAGCACGGCCAGCTGGGCCCTGCCGCTGGGGATGATGGCGTGGGACCGCGTGCGCACCCGGCGCGACATGGCCCACGACGGCCTGGACTGATCCGCCCCGGCATCGCCGCCGACGGATGAAGCCGCCCCGGTGCTCCGGGGCGGCTTTCGTTCATCCACACGACTCCGGCGTCCTGAACCGGCCCGGCCGCACGTTCTCGCCCGTCGGCACCATCCACCCTCCCGCACGGCATCCCGCCATGAGCGCACGCCTGCTCGCCGTCCTGGCGCTGTCGATGGCCACCACCGCCTGCGCGGGCGGGAGGGCCGCCCCCGCCACCCTTTCCCGGCCGGCGCCGGAGGGCGCGCAATGGAACCGCGCCGTGGCGCAGCACGCCACGCTGCGCCTGGTGACGGACAGCCTGCGCCGCGTGCAGCGCGAGGCGGACAGCCTGGCGGTGGCGTGGGGCGGGTACGTGGGCGACGCGGAGGCGCGCGAGAAGGAGCTGCGGATGTCGCTGCGGGTGCCGGCGGACAGCCTGGGCCACGGGCTGGACCGGCTGTCGGCGCTGGGGCGCGCCACGCACCGCACCGTGCGCCGCGACGACGTGACGGAGCAGGTGGTGGATGCGGGCGCGCGGCTGGAGACGCTGCGCGCCGTGCGCGAGCGGCTGCGCGCCTACCTGCAGCAGGCCGCCACCATGGCCGACCTGGTGGCGCTGGAGCGCGAGCTGGGGCGCGTGCAGGGGGAGATCGATCTGCTGGAGGCCCGCCAGCGCGCGCTGGCCACGCAGGTCGCCCTCGCGGAGATCGACCTGCACGCCGAACGCCCGCGCGTGCTGGGACCGCTCGGCTGGATCTTCGTCGGCCTGGGGACGCTGGTGGAGAAGCTGTTCGTGATTCGCTGAACTACTTTGGCCTCACACGGAGTCAACGGAGTCAACCGAGGAACTACTCCGTTGACTCCGTTGACTCCGTGTGAGGCTCTTTTTTGAGATGCTGGATTACGACGAGCCCTGCCGGAGCGCGGCGTGCCCGGCCTCGACATCGTCCTCCTCGTCCGCGAAGACGCCCAGGAGGCGTTCGGCGGCCAGGCGCAGGACCTCGCGGGCGTTGTCGTAGGAGATGGAGGCGATGGCCTCGTCCAGCGGCAGCCAGATGCACTCGGTGATCCCCTCCTCATGCTGGGGACAGGTGTCGCCCTCGGGGGATTCGATCAGGTAGAAGTGGCAGTACTTGTGGATGAGCTTGCCCCGGAAGCGGAAGAACCAGTCGATGGTCTGCAGCCGCGGGCCCAGGCGCAGGCAGCGCAGCCCCGTCTCCTCCTCCACTTCGCGGAGCGCCGCGTCGGCCGCGGTCTCGGTGCGCTCCACGTGGCCCTTGGGAAATCCCCAGTGCTGGTACGCGTCGCGAATGAGCAGCACGTGCGCGCGGCCCTCGCGCCAGCGGTAGATCACCCCGCCGGCGCTGGTTTCGATGACCGCCCGCGTGCGGGCGCCGCCCCCGCGCCTTCTACGCACCCGAAAGCTCCTCCACGATCTGCACCGCGTTGGTCGCCGCGCCCTTGCGCAGGTTGTCCGCCACCACCCACAGGTGCAGGGTGCGCGGCAGGAAGGGGTCGCGGCGGATGCGTCCCACGAACACCTCGTCGCGGCCGGCCGTCTCCAGCGGCGTGGGGTAGCGCTTCTCGTCCTGCGCCACCACCACCCCGGGGAACGCCGCCAGCGCCGCGCGGGCGTCGTCCACCGAAAGCTCCCGCTCCGTCTCCACCATCACCTGCACGCTGTGGCCCACGTCCACCGGCACGCGGACGCACGTCGCGGCGACGGGAAGGTCGGGGAGGCCGAGGATCTTGCGCGTCTCGTTGACCATCTTGCGCTCCTCCCCCGTCCACCCCTCGTCGTCGAAGTCGCCGATCTGCGGGATGACGTTGCCGGAGATCTGCCGCGCGAAGGGCGAGTCCTCCGGCCGCTGGCCCAGCAGCTCGTCGCGCAGGGCGCTGCGCCCCGTCTCGCCCGCGCCGCTGACGGACTGGTAGGTGGCGGCCACCACGCGGGTGAGCCCCGCCGCCTGCCGCACCGCCTGCAGCGCGACGACCATCTGGATGGTCGAGCAGTTGGGGTTGGCGATGATTCCCCGGGGGCGCTCGCGCGCGGCGTCCCCGTTCACCTCGGGGACGACGAGCGGCACCTGCGGATCCATCCGCCACGCCGACGAGTTGTCGACCACGACCGCGCCCTCGTCCGCCGCCCGCGGCGCCCACTCCTTCGACCGGTCGGCGCCGGCGGAGAAGAGCGCGAAGTCGACGCCGCGAAAGGCGCCCGGCTCCGCGACGGCGCACGTCCACTCGCGCCCGCCCCAGCGGATGGAGCGCCCCGCCGAGCGCGGCGAGGCCAGCAGCGTCAGCCGGTCGATGGGGAGCCGGCGCTCCGCCAGCACCTGCAGCATGGTTCGCCCCACGGCGCCGGTGGCGCCCAGCAGCGCAACGTGCATCGTCTCTATCCTCTCAGCCCACGGCCGCGGCGGCGGGGGCCTCCGCCGCCGCGCCCAGCGTGAATCCCGCGTGCAGCGCCCGCAGCGCCTCGTCCTCCTTCTCCTCCGGCACCAGCAGGGTGATGGAGATGGACGAGGTGGAGATCGCCTCCACCTGCACCCCCGCCTCCATCAGCGTGCGGAACGCCTGCGCGTACACGCCCGGGCGTCCGCTCATCCCCCGCCCCACCAGCGCCAGCCGCGACAGGCCGGTGCGCTCCTCCATCTCCCCCGCGCCGCCCAGCCGCCCGGCGACGTCCGCCGCGATCTCCCTGGCCCGCGGCAGGTCGTCCGCGCGCACGGTGAGCTGCAGGAGGATGCGCCCGTCCGCATCCGGCGCCTCGGTGACCATGTCCACGCTCACCCCCGCGTCCGCCAGCGCCACCAGGAGCCCGGTCGGCGTCCGCATCCCCCGCGGCAGGCCGTGGACGATGAGCTTGGCGTAGCCGCGGGAGGAGGCGATTCCGGTGACGACCTGGTCTTCCATGGCCATGGGATGCTCGGTGATCAGGGTGCCGCGGGCGGGGTCGTCCGCCCGGGGCCCGTCGACGAACGACGAGAGCACGCGGATGTCGAGGGCGGGGTGCCGCGCGCCCAGGTCCACGGCGCGGGCGTGCATCACCTGCGCGCCGGACTGGGCCAGCTCCACCATCTCGTCGTGCGAGATCTGCGGGACGATGCGGGCGCCGGGGACGCGGCGCGGGTCGCAGGTGAAGATGCCGTCCACGTCCGTGTAGATCTCGCAGCGGTCCGCCTGGAGCGCGCGCGCCAGCGCCACCGCCGTGGTGTCGGAGCCGCCGCGGCCGAGGGTGGTGATCTCGCGGGTGGTGCTCACCCCCTGGAAGCCCGCGACGATGGCCACGCACCCTTCCTGCACCGTCTCGCGGACGCGGTCGGCGCGCACGTCCACGATGCGCGCGGCGGTGTGCGTCTCGTCGGTGATGATGGCGGCCTGGCTGCCGGTGAGCGAGCGCGCGTCGATTCCCTCTTCGCGGATGGCCATCGCCAGCAGCGCCATGGAGATGCGCTCGCCGGCGGTGAGCAGCATGTCCAGCTCGCGGGGGTGCCCGGCCGCGCAGTCGTCCTGGCCGGTGACCGCCTCCGCCAGCTCGATCAGCTCGTCGGTGGTGTGCCCCATCGCCGAGACCACGACGACCACGTCGTCGCCGCGGCGGCGGGCGCGCGCCACGCGCGCGGCCACCGCCCGGATGCGCTCCGGCGTGCCGACCGAGGTGCCGCCGGACTTCTGGTCCAGCAGGGCCATGGCCGAAAGGGGACAGGTTACAGGTGACGGGTGACAGCCGGCACTGCGACAAACGACGTGGACATAGCAGGGTTCGTGCTCGCGGGGAGTGATCACCGGCTCCCAGCGCCGAAGCGGACATCTGCTGCCTGGGCCCCTCCCCCCGGCCCCCTCCCCTCGCAAACTGCGCGAGGAGAGGGGGAGAACTGCAACTGCGTCGCGCTTCGGACGGGGCCCCCACCCCCGGCCCCTCTCCCGCAAACTGCGCGGGAGAGGGGAGAACCGACGAGGGCCCCTGCAAAACCCCTCCCCCGAAGTTGGGGGAGGGGTCGCCCGCCGTCGCGAGGAACGAGCGAAAGGCCGGGCGGGGGAGAGGGCCTCCCGCGCAGCGGGCCCGTGGGGTAAAATCCGCCCAACCTCGAACCCCGCCTCCCGCACCGCTACTCACGCCTCACTTTTCGCACTTTCGCACTCACGCACTCACGCACTCACGCACTCACGCACTCAGAAAATCCGCAGCTCCCCGATGTACTTGCCGGGATTCGCCTGGATGTCGGCCATCAGCCGCTGCATGGTGGTCACCACGCGCTGGAACTCCTCGAAGAGCGCCGGGTCGTTCATCAGCCGGCCCAGCGTGCCCTCCTGGTTGTTGAGCTGCGTGAGCAGGGTGTTGAAGCTGGTGATGGCCGCGCGCGCCTCTTCCACCGTGGGGCCCAGCTGCGCCAGCCCGGGCTGCGCCTGCGTGATGGTGGTGTTCAGCGTCTCCGACAGCCGGCCGAACGAGGCCACCGTGGTGTCCGCCCGCGCCACCAGCGAGGGCACGCCCGACGTCGCCCCGCGCAGCTCGCGGCTGAGCGCGTTCAGGTTCTCCGTGGCCGCGCGCGCGTTGGCCAGCATCTGCTGCACCTCGCCGCCCTGCAGGCTGGCGCGCAGGTCCTGCATGGTGGCCTGCGCGCCCGCCGTCGCCTGGCGGATGTTGTCCGTCGACGCCAGCACGTTGCGCCCCACCTGCCCGTAGGTTTGCGTCTGCGCGTCGATGAAGCCGCTGAGCTGCTCGCTCACCTCGCCCACGTTCTCGATGGTGCTGCGGATCTCCACCGCCGTCTCCGGCGTGAACGCGATCTGGATGCGCTCGGAGAGCGTCTCGATGTCGCTGGCGATGCGCGCCGCCACCGCCGTGAGCTCCGAGATGTCCGGCAGGGTGGCGCCCGGCAGGACGTTGCGGCGCGGCACCGTGGTGAACGCCAGGTCGGGAAACTCCGACTGCGAGACGATCTGCGCCTGCCAGTCGCCGAAGAGCGAGGCGCCTGCCAGCAGCACTCCCGCGTCCGGTCCCAGCTCCACGTCGGGATCGATGGCGAAGGTCACGTACACGCCGGTTCCCCGCGGGGAGAGCTCGATCTTGCTCACCCGCCCCACGTTCACGCCGCGGTAGGTGACCGGGTTCCCCTCCGTGAGCTGCCCCACGCGGGTGAAGGCGGCCTGCACCTCCTTGGACTGCTCGCCCCAGGAGCGGCCGCTGAGCCACACCGCGCCCAGCAGGGCGGTGATGATCCCCAGGATGACCACCAGCCCCACCAGCGCCTCGTTCTTGAGCTTCATGCGTTCCTCCGGTGCGGGCCCTGCCCCGCGTGGTGTCCGTCCCCGCTCGTCTCATCCGCCCGCCCGGCCGTGCCCGGCCCGTAGTGCGGGCGGGTCTCGTCCCTCCCGCCCCCCAGCTTCGCCTCCGCCTCCTCGATCATCTCCGGCCGCCCCTCCACGAATCCCTTCACGATCGGGTTGGCGGTGCGGCGGATCTGGTCCGGCGTGCCCACCTCCACCACCTGCCCGTCGAAGAGCATGGCGATGCGGTCGCTGATGTTGTACGCGCTCTTCATGTCGTGGGTGATCACCAGGCTGGTGACCCCCAGGTCCTCCTTCATCCGCATGATCAGCCGGTCGATGACCTCGGTGGTGACCGGGTCCAGCCCGCTGGTGGGCTCGTCGTACAGCAGGTACTTGGGACGGTAGGCGATGGCGCGCGCCAGCCCCGCGCGCTTGCGCTGCCCCCCGGAAAGCTCCGAGGGGAGGCGGCGCTCGAACCCCTCCAGCCCCACACGCCCCAGCGACTCCGCCACCTGGTCGCGGATCTCCTTGTCCGACAGCCCGCCCTTCTGCCGCAGTCCCATGGCCACGTTTTCGCCGATGGTCATGGAGTCGAAGAGCGCGGCGAACTGGAAGACGTAGCCCATCTCCAGCCGCATGCGGTACAACTCCTCGCGGTTCAGCTTGGGCACCTCCTTGCCGTCCACCACCACCGTGCCGCGGTCCGGCAGCAGCAGGCCGGCCACGTGCTTCAGGGTGACGGACTTGCCGGCGCCGGAAAAGCCCACCAGCGACACCGTCTCGCCCTCGTCCACCTCCAGGTCCAGGCCGCGCAGGATCTGCTTGGACCCGAACGCCTTGTGGATGCCGGTCAGCTGGATGCTCACTGTTGTTGCAGCAGCGTGGCGGCCCAGAAGGCGTCCAGCACCAGGATGAGCACGCTGGCGATGACCACGGCGCGGGTGGTGGCCACGCCCACGCCCTCCGCGCCGCCCCGGGTGTTGAAGCCCTGGTAGCACCCCACCACCGTGATCACCAGCCCGAAGGACATGGACTTGATGATGAAGAACGTGATGTCGAAGGGGTCGTAGAACAGGCGCAGGCCGCGCACGAACTGGCTGGTGCTGAGCCCCAGCATGTTCATGGCGGTGATCCACCCGGCGATGATCCCCACCACGTTGGCGAAGGTCACGATCACCGGCACCATCACCGTGCCCGCCAGCACCCGCGGGACGACCAGGTACGCGGCCGGGTTGTAGGCCATGGTCTCCAGCGCGTCGATCTGCTCGGAGACGCGCATGGTGCCCAGCTCCGCCGCGATGTTGGCGCCGATGCGGCCGCTGAGCGCCAGCCCGGTGAGCACCGGCCCCAGCTCCAGGATCATCGTCTTGCCCACCAGCGCGCCCACGAAGTACAGCGGGATGGCGCCGGTAAAGGTGTACGACGCCTGCAGCGCCAGCACGATCCCCGTGAACGCGGAGAGGAAGAGCGCGATGGGGAGCGAGTTCACTCCCAGCTTGCGCATCTGCATCACCGTGAGCCCCGGCCAGGTGCGCAGGTCGCCCAGCGCGCGGCCCACCTCCGCCACGAAGCGGCTGAAGTGGCCGAAGGCGGCCAGGAACCGCACCACGGCGGCACCGACGATGGCGAACGGCAGCGTCCAGTTCATGCCGGGAATGTAGGGGCGCGGCGCGGGGTTCGGCCAGAACGACCGCGCCGCGGGGTCGGTCGAGCGGATTCCAGGCGGGCCCGGCCCGAAAAAAAACGCCCGGGCCCGCTGCCGGGGTCCGGGCCCCGCGCGGGCATCCGGTGGTGCCTGCGTTCAGGCGCCGCCTTCGCGCGCGCCCAGCAGCGCGGGCCACTCGTCAGGCGCAAATCGGATGCCCGTGAAGAAGCGCCCGAACTCGCCGTACAGCGCGCTCGCCTCGTCGTAGCGCATCTCAGTGACGATGCGCTTGAATTCCAGCGGGTCGCGGGCAAAGAGCGTTACCCCCCACTCCCAGTCGTCCAGCCCCACCGAGCCGGTGATCACCTGGAAGATGCGGCCGGCGAAGCGCCGCCCCGTCATCCCGTGCTCGCGCATCAGGCGGCTGCGCTCGTCCACCGGCAGCGCGTACCAGTTGCGCTGCTCGCCGCGGCGCTTGGTCATGGGATAGAAGGAGACGTAGCGCATCCCTTCCGGCACCTGCGGATAGAGGCGCGTCTGCACGTGGGCCGACGCCGCCTCCGCCGCCTGCGCCCGCTCGATCAGGCCGCGGAACTCCGCGCCGCGCGGGTCGGCCTCGCGGGCGGCCTCGGCGGTGGCGTGGTAGAGGCCGGCCTCCGTCACCGAGAGGTAGTCGTACTCCAGCCGCAGCAGCTCGCCCAGCGCCGTCCGGCGGATGCGGAGCTGAACCTCCGCCAGCTCGTCCAGCGTGGGGCGAAAGTGCACGAACAGCCAGTCCGCGCCGCCGCCAGCCAGCCGGAACGGCGCGCTCCACCCGCCGTTCGCCCCCTCGGCGAGCTCGCTCCACAGCGCGCGCGCCTCCCCGGCGGCGCGCTCCCGCACGTCGTCGCCAGGACTGCGGATCGCACGCCAGTCGGTCGAGAACACCTGGTGGAGCGCGTACCACCCCTCCAGGGTGGCGGGTGCAAGCTGGGACATCGGGATCGCGGTCTGGATCGGGAACGGGCGGCAGCGGTTGTATCACGGGGTGCAACACAATCGAGGCGAAAATACCCGGCGACGGCGCGCACCGCGAGGGGCCCCTCCCCGCTCGGTCCTCGCGGAGAGGGGGAGAGCTGCGGTTCGGGGTGGCGAGGCGGAGCCGGTGCCGCTCGCACGCCCCCTCCGGGCGAGCACCACTCGCCCACCTCCCCCAAAAACCCTGGGG
>DASTNU010001004.1:0-12691 GCA_035720605.1 Longimicrobium sp.
CTCCGCTTGAGCCCCATCCCGCGCACCGCCCGCTCGGCGCGGACGGAGGAGAGCCGCTCGTCCATCCAGTGCACCGGCAGCCCCGTGCGCCGCGCCAGGTCGTCGCCGAACTGGCGCACCTCCGCCGCCCACGCACCCTCCTCGCCCGCCAGGTCCAGCGGCAGGCCGACCACCGCCTCGTCCGCCTCCTGCTCCCGCACGATCGCGGCGATCTCCGCCCACGGCGGCCGCTTTCCCGCGCGCCGCTGCAGGGTGACGAGGGGCGACGCGATGGTCCGCGTGGGATCGCTCACCGCCACGCCGATCCGTCGCTCGCCGTAGTCGAACGCGATGGTGCGGGACATCAAAAAGTGCGTGAGTGCGTGAGTGCGTGAGTGCGTTAGTGCGCTAGTGCGTGAGTGCGTTAGTATGATAGCTGCTCGGCTGCATGGTCGCGCGCGATCTCAATCGCCATCCCTCCGCGCGGATGAAACGCGAACGGCCCGCGCGAATTGCGGGCCGCCCTGCGCGCCGTCACCATCCCGCCCCTTCACCCCTTCACCCCTTCACCCCTTCACCCCAGCCGCGCCACCGCCTCCTCCAGCCCGGCCCCGCCGCGCACGTGCTCGTACACCTGCCCCAGCACGTCGCCGCGGGCGAAGACCAGGCGCGTACGGTCCGCGGAGCCGCTCGGCACCTCCATCACGCCCACGCCGGCGCCGGCCAGCCGCTCCAGCAGCGCGGAGAAGAGGCCGGTGGAGAGGTGCGCGCCGCGGGGGCCGCCCTCCGCCTCCGACTCCACCCATCCCCGGAGCTCGATCACCCCCACCGCCGGGTGCAGGTCGCGGAACTCCAGCGACCCCCAGCCCCGGTCCGCGAAGAACCCCGCGGCCGCGCGCCAGAACTCGGCGGGGTCCAGCTCCCCCCACTCCGCGCCCGCGAAGTCGCGCGACAGCCGCTCGCGCAGGCCGCCGTACACCTCGTCGCCCAGCTCGTAGCCGATCTGGCGCAGCACGTTCACGGCCTCCATGGGCTCGCGGTCGCCCACCACGAAGCGGCGGACCGTGCCCAGCAGCGTGGCGGGAACCTGCAGAAAGCGCGCGGGGGCGGCGGTGGCGTTCATGGCAGCTCCAGTTGGAGGGGTTCTTCTTCCACGGAAGGCCCGGTGGGTTCGGACGGCGCGTCGGCCAGCGCCAGCAGGGCCGCCTCGGAAAGCTGCGCGACGCCCAGCTCCTGCGCCTTCGCGAGCTTGGACCCCGCGTCCTCGCCGACCACCAGGTAGTCCGTCTTCTTGGTCACGCTCCCCGTCACCCGCCCGCCGCGCTGCTGGATGAACTCCTCCAGCTGCGGACGCGTCATCGTGGGATGGGTGCCGGTGATGACGAAGGTCCTGCCCGTGAACGGCCCCTCGGCCGGCTCCGGGCGCTCCTCCGTCATCTTCACGCCCGCGTCCGCCAGCTTGCGGACGACCTCCTGGTTGCGCGGCTCCGCCATCCAGGAGTGCAGCGCCTCCGCCATCGTGCGGCCGATGGTGTGCACCGCCTCGATCTCCTCGACCGACGCGGCCATCAGCCGCTCCATGCCGCCGAAGTGCCGCGCCAGCGTCTGCGCCGCGATCTCGCCCACGTGGCGCACGCCCAGGCCAAAGAGCACGCGGGCCAGTCCCTGCTGCTTCGAGGTCTCGATGCCGTCCAGCAGGTTGCGCGCGGACTTCTCCTTGAAGCCCTCCAGCGTGAGCAGCTGCTCTTCCGTCAGCGCGTAGATGTCGCCCACGTCGCGCACCATCCCGCGCTCCAGCAGGGTGGCGATGGTGCGCTCGCCCAGCCCGCGGATGTCCATCGCGCCGCGCGAGACGAAGTGCGCCAGGCCCCAGTAGATGCGGTCCGGGCAGGCCGAGTTGGGGCAGTACAGCATCGCCTCCCCCTCCGGACGCTCCACCGGGGTCCCGCACGACGGGCAGGCGTCCGGCATCGCGAACGGGGCCGCGCGCTCCTGCCCCTCCTCCAGCACGGGGCCGACCACCTGGGGGATGACCTCGCCGGCGCGCTTGACGATCACCTTCTCGCCCGCGCGGATGTCCTTGCGGCGGATGTCCTCCTCGTTGTGCAGCGTCGCCAGCTTCACGATCACGCCGCCCACCTCCACCGGCTCCAGCACCGCGTACGGGTTCAGCGCGCCCGTGCGCCCCACGTTCAGGCGGATGTCCAGCAGCGTGGTGACCGCCAGGTCCGGCGCGTACTTGTACGCCGTGGCCCAGCGCGGCTCCCGGCCGCCCACGATCCCCAGCTCCTGGTGCAGCCAGAAGGGGTTCACCTTCACCACCGCGCCGTCCACCTCGTAGTCCAGCTCCGCCCGCCGCCCCTCGAACTCGTGCACGAAGGCCAGCACCGCCTCCAGCTCCGTGCAGGGGCGGGCCAGCGGGTTCACCGGCAGTCCCCACGCCCGCAGCGCCTCCAGCAGCTCCCACTGCGTGCCGAAGGGGAGCGGCTGGCTTCCCGCCTCGATGGCGTAGGCAAAGAAGCGCAGCGGCCGCGACGCCGTGACCGCCGGGTCCAGCTGCCGCAGCGACCCCGCCGCCGAGTTGCGCGGGTTGGCGAAGGTGGCCTGCCCTTCCGCCGCCCGCCGCTGGTTGAGCGCCTGGAAGCCCGCGAGCGACATGTAGACCTCGCCGCGGATCTCGAAGCGGCGGGGGAGCGCCGGTCCATCCGGACGGAGGCGGAGCGGGATGTCCTTGATCGTCCGCAGGTTGCGCGTCACGTCCTCGCCGATGGCGCCGTTGCCGCGCGTGGCGCCCTTCACCAGCACCCCGTCCTCGTACGTCAGCGCGATGGCCAGCCCGTCGATCTTGGGCTCGCAGACGTACCCCGCGGTGCGAACCTCGTCCGCCAGGCGGGCGTTGCGCGTCTCCCACGCCCGCAGCTCGTCGTCGCCGAACGCGTTGTCCAGCGACAGCATGGGAGCCAGGTGCTCCGTCTTCTCCAGCTTCGACGCCGGCTCCGCCCCCACGCGCAGCGTCGGCGAGTCCGGCGCGCGCAGCTCGGGGTGCGCCGCCTCGATCTCCCGCAGCTCGCGGAACAGGCGGTCGTACTCGGCGTCCGGGAGCGTCGGCGCGTCCAGGACGTAGTATTCGTGGTTGGCCCGCTCGATCGCCTCGCGCAGCTCGGCGGCGCGCGCGGCCAGGGCGGGAGGGTCGGGCGGGGTCATGCCGTGGGGGATGCCGCCTGGGAGGCGCGGACCACCTGGTTGCGGCCGCCGTGCTTGGCCTGGTACAGCGCCTCGTCCGCGGCCTTGAGCAGCGCCTCTGGGCTGTCGACCCCCGCGGCGGTGACGGAGGCGACGCCGCAGGAGACCGTCATGCGCACCTCCGTGGCGCCGTCGCGAAAGACGTGCTCCTCCACCGCGGTCCGCACCCGCTCGGCGAAGTTGGCGGCCGGCTCCTCGTCCGTCTCGGGAAGGATGGCGATGAACTCCTCGCCGCCGTAGCGCCCCACGCTGTCGATCTCGCGGGCGGTGTCCTTGATGATCTGCGCCGTCTCGTACAGGATCACGTCGCCGGTGGGGTGGCCGTACGTGTCGTTCACCGCCTTGAAGCGGTCCAGGTCCATCATCACCACCGCGATGCTCTCGCCGGTGCGGGCGCTGCGCTCGAACTCGTCGTGCAGCAGCTCGTGCACGTGGCGGTGGTTGAAGAGCTCCGTCAGGCCGTCGGTGATGGAGAGCTTCTTGAGCCGCCGGTTGGCCAGCTCCAGCTCGCGGTTCTTCTGGTCCAGCTCGTCCTGCAGGAACTTGATGCGGAGCATGGCCCGCACCCGGGCCTCCAGCTCGCGGAAGTTGTAGGGCTTGGCGATGTAGTCGTCGGCGCCGCTCTCCAGCCCCTGCACCACGTCCTCGGCCTCGTTGAGCGCCGTGACCAGGATGATGGGGATGAAGGGGAGCCCGTCGTCGTCCTTGATGTGGCGGGCCACCTGGTGCCCGTCCATCTCCGGCATCATCACGTCCAGCAGGATGAGGTGCGGCGGCTGGTCCTTGACCAGCTGCAGCGCCTGGGGCCCGCTGGCCGCCGTCACCACCTCGTACCCCCGGGACGCCAGCCGCGCCTCCAGGATCTCCACGTTGTCGGGGATGTCGTCCACCACCAGGATGCGGGTGGGGCCCCCCTCCGCGGCCTGGGGACCCGTCAAGCGTTGGCCTCCCGCCCGGAGCCGATGAACTTCTCCACCTCGGCCACCACGCGCCGCGGCTCGCAGGGCTTGGCCAGGTAGCCGTCGCACCCCACCTCCGCCGCCTTGGCGCGGTCCGTGGCCAGCGCGTGCGCGGTGAGGGCGATGATGGGGATGTCGCTGGTGGCCGCGTCGCCCTTGAGGATGCGGGTGGCCTCCCACCCGTCGATGATGGGGATGGAGATGTCCATCAGGATGAGGTCCGGATGGTCCTCGCGGGCCATCCGGACCCCGTCCTCGCCGTTGCGCGCCTCGATGACCTGATAGCCGAAGTGCTCCAGGATCGTGCGGTAGACGGTCCGGTTGTCTTCGTTGTCCTCCACCAGAAGGACCGTCTTGCTGGAGTCAGCCATCCGGATGTGCCTTCCTTGACGTTTCCGCTTCGGGGGCCCGCGGGCGGCGCAGACGTGGCGCCGCGCGGGCAGAAGGATAATAATACCCCGGTGGTTCCCCCGTGCAAGGCTGCGCGGCGTTCCCGCGGCGCCCGCAAGGCGCGCGGAGAATGGCACGTACGTTGCCGCTCGCCGGGCGCTCCCTTCTCCTTTCCCCAGGCGCGGATCCTCCGCATGCACTACAACGAACGTTCCCGGCGCCGGGGCATCCTGGCCGGCTTTGCCCTGGGGATCGCCGCGGGCGCCGGCGCGGCGCTGCTGATGGGCGCGCGCCGCACCGTTCCCGGCAGGGCCGCCGTGGCCCGCGCCCGCGGACTGCGCGCGCCCACCGGCCGCCGCCTGCACGCCGCCGCGCGGGGCGGGGCCGCGGGACGGATGGCGAAGAAGCGGTTCCGGCTGTAGGGGGAGAGGGACAGGTAACAGGTTACGGGGACGGGGGATGCGGAGCGTGCGCGTCTTCGTCCCGATCTCACGAACGGCGTTGGCCTCGCGCCGCGCCGCAACCCGGGACGCAAGGGGCCGGATGTCCACGCCGCCGCAGGAGCTGGGGCCGCTGTTCCGGCGGCTGTTCGCCGACCGGCGCTTCGTCGTGGTGAGCAACCGCGAGCCGTACGAGCACCGCTGGTCGCAGGACGTGGGAGAGATGGAGGTTCGCCGCCCCGCCGGCGGCCTTACCTCCGCCCTCGACCCCCTGCTGCAGGCGCTCGGCGGCATGTGGGTGGCCTGGGGATCCGGGGACGCCGACAACGTCGCCGTGGACGGCGAGAACCGCGTGCGCGTGCCGCCGGAGAACCCCAGCTACACCCTGCGCCGCGTGTGGCTCACCCACCACGACATCCACCGCTACTATCTGGGCTTCGCCAACCAGTTCCTGTGGCCGCTCTGCCACCTGCGGCCGGACCTCACCCGCGTACGCTCCCGCTACTGGGAGCGCTACCGCCGCGTGAACCGCCGCTTCGCCGAGGCCGTGCTGGAGGAGGTGCGCGGCAAGGAGGCGGCGGTGTGGATCCAGGACTACCACCTGGCGCTGGCGGCGCTGGCCATCCGCGGCCACCGGCCGGACCTGACGCTCGCCCAGTTCTGGCACATCCCCTTTCCCCCGTTCGACATCTTTCGCCTGGCGCCCCAGGCCTCGTACCTGCTGCGCGGCATGCTGGCCAACGACCTGATGGGGTTCCACCTCCCCATGCACGCCGACAACTTCCTGCGCTGCGCGCAGCGCCTGGCCGGGGCGCAGGTGGACTGGCAGCACCGCACGGCCACGCTGGACGGCCACACCTGCCACGTGGGCGCGTTCCCCATCTCCATCGACGTGGACCAGTTCCGCGCCGCCGCCACGGCAGAGGGGGTGGAGGACCACATGCGGCGCATCCGCGAGCGCTATGCGCCCGACGGCGGGGCCATCGGCATCGGCGTGGATCGGCTGGACTACAGCAAGGGGCTGCCGGAGAAGTTCAAGGCGCTGGAGTTCCTGTGGGACCGCTACCCGGAGTTCCGCCGGCGCTTCACCTTCATCCAGGTGGCCGTCCCCAGCCGCAGCGACATCGAGGCCTACGACGACCTGTCGCAGAAGGTGGACCGGCAGGTGCGCGAGATCAACGAGCGCTTCGGCACGGCGGAGTGGCGGCCCATCCACCTGATCAAGCAGTCGCTCCCGGTGGACCGGCTGGCGGTGCTGTACCGGCTGGCGGACGTGTGCATGATCAGCTCGCTGCAGGACGGGATGAACCTGGTGGCCAAGGAGTACGTGGCCAGCCAGGTGGACCGGCACGGCGTGCTCCTCCTGTCGGAGTTCGCCGGCGCGGCGGAGGAGATGCCGGACGCCACCCTCATCAATCCCTACGATCCGGAGGCGTGCGCCCTGCGCATCCGCGACGCGCTCACCCTTCCCGAGGAGGACCGCGCCGCCGCCATGCAGCGCCTGCAGCAGTCGCTGACCACGATCTACGACTGGATGCACGACATGTTCACCGCGTGGGGCGCCGTGGTCCGCGACCGCCCCGCCGCCCCACCCCCCAGCGACTCCCCGCTGGACGACGACGAGCCCGCCGAGGACGGCGACTACGCCGCCGCGGCGGAGCCGGGCGCGCAGCTGTAGGGACGCCTCTCCGCACGAACTGTGTGCGGAGAGACGCGCGCGCAAACAGCGTCGCGCTTCGCGCGGACCCCTCACCCCCGGCCCCCTCTCCCGCAAACTGCGCGGGAGAGGGGAGTCGTTCATGCCTGCCCGGGCTTTGGTCATCAGGAAAGGCCGCTCGAAAACGGCGATTCCATCCTCACCACCCTACCGTCCACCGCGCAGCGAAGTTCGCAGGACACCACCCCACCCCCGAAGTTGGGGGAGGGGTCGCCCGCCGTCGCGAGGAACGAGCGAAAGGCCGGGCGGGGGAGAGGGCCCTGCCGCGCGGCGGGCGTGGGGTAGGACCTTCCCCGGCCTCGAAGCCGGGCCGTCCGGCACCGGCCGTACAACCCCCTACCCCCCGTCCCCCTCCTCCCACCGCCCGTACGGCACCCCCGCCTCGTCCAGCGCCGCCGCCAGCGCATCCACCTCCTCCGGCAGCGTCTCCAGCGCCAGGCTGCAGCGGGCACGCGCGGCGGGGGGCGCGGGGATGACCTCCGCGGGAACGCCGCGTTCCCGCGCCACCTCTTCCGCCCACAGCGCGTGGTGCGTGGTGTCGAACGTGAAGATGATTCGTGTCATAGGATTACATGTCCCCTGCGCGCCGCCGGCCGCTCCCCGGCGGCAGGCGAATGGCTCCTTGCGTCAAGTAACAACGCGGGTTACACTTCCACAATTCGTGAAAAACCCCCTTGCCGGTATCGTCTGTCCGTGTCGGTTCCGCTGGGCGGGCGCGGGGGGCGCTCCGGCGGGGCGGCCGCGCGAATTCTGCGCCTTCGCCGCTGCCACGCGTCAGTTTCCAGGCCATACAAACGTCGTAGTATCTGGAGGACGGTGACATGGCCGCCCTCTTTCCCTTCTCCCCCAACCCCTCCCGGAAGGCGCCTCGAGCGTGGCGCGGCACCGGCGGGGCGGCCGGAACCCCACCCGTGGGGCGACGGCTCTCAGAGGAGTTTTTTCGGATCGCGCGCGTCACGCCAGGACAGGAGCGGGAAGCGAGCGGCACCCAGGAGCCCGGGCGCGGGGGCGCGGGTGCGCGGACCTGATGCGATGTCGGGTCGGTGAGCGTTCGCCGGTCTACGGTGGGCCGGCGCTGAACCAGGAGAACCGCAGGATGAACAGACTTCGTATGCTGCTTGCCGTGGCCCTGACGCTGGCGCTCGCGCCCGCGGCGGCCTTCGCGCAAGGGGGAACCATCCGCGGCCGGGTCACCGAGCAGGGCTCGGGCCAGCCGCTGCAGGGCGTGCAGGTGTCCGTGGTGGGGACCAGCCAGACGGTGGTCACCAACCAGCAGGGCAACTACGCCCTCACCAACGTGGCCGCCGGGCAGCGCACCGTGCGCGCCATCCGCATCGGCTACTCGGCCCAGACGCGCGCGGTCACCGTGGGCGCCGAGCCGGTCGAGGCCAACTTCACGCTGAGCACCGACGTGCTGGGTCTGGACGAGGTGGTGGTCATCGGCTACGGCCAGGTGGAGCGCCGCACGGCCACCGGCTCCATCGCCTCCATCCGCCCCGACGAGGTGACGGAGAGCGCGCCGACCGCGACCATCGAGAACGTGCTGCAGGGCCGCGTGGCGGGCGTGCAGGTGTCGCAGAACTCCGGCGTCCCCGGCTCCGCCATCTCCGTGCGGGTGCGCGGCTCGTCCTCCATCACGGCCGGCAACGAGCCGCTGTACGTGATCGACGGCGTGCCGCTCATCCAGGGCGACCTGTCGCAGATCGCCATCGGGCAGACCCAGGGCATCGACGCCCTGTCGGACCTGAACCCGAACGAGATCGAGAGCATCGAGGTGCTCAAGGACGCCTCGGCCGCCGCCATCTACGGCTCCCGCGCCAGCAACGGCGTGGTGCTGGTCACCACCAAGCGCGGCCGCTCCGGCGATCGTCCCGACATCCGCTTCCAGAGCTACTACGGGGTGCAGGAAGCCTGGCGCCAGCCGGACTACCTGAACGCCGCGGACTACATCGAGGTCTACAACGAGGGGTACACCAGCGACGGCGAGGCCGACATCCCGCTGGGCGGCGGGCAGTTCCTGCACGTCAACCTCTTCGGCTACGCGGGCGACGACATCCCCTCGTGCAACGACTGGGGCGCCCCCTCCGACCCGCTCTTCTGCGACGCCATCGAGGTGCAGCAGGGCGTGGACACGGACTGGATCGACGAGATCCTGGAGCCGGCGCCGATGAGCAACCTGTTCGGCTCCATCGCCGGCGGCACCGAGCGCGCCCGCTACTACGTGAGCGGCACGCGCTTCCTGCAGGACGGCATCGTGACGGGGTACGGCTTCGAGCGCATGAACGGCCGCGTGAACCTGGACTACACGGCCAGCGACCGCCTCACGCTGGGCACCAGCGTGGCGCTCACCCGCAGCAACATCGAGCGCGCCCGCGGCGACAACACCATCTACGGGCCGTTCGCCAACGCCATCGCCAGCGCGCCGACCGACCCCGTGTACAACGAGGACGGCAGCTACAACCTGGCGACGCTGGCGTACTCCAACCCGGTGGCGCTGAACATCGAGAACCGGGCGGAGGAGCGCACCTTCCACGTGCTGGGCAACCTGTTCGCCGACTACCGCCTGCTGGAGGGGGTGACGGCGCGCGCCAACTTCGGCCTGGACCAGTACAACCTGCGCGGCTACCTGTACGACTCGCCGATCGTGGGTCCGGCCACCGGCTCCAACGGCTTTGGCCAGGTGGCGAACTCGTACGCCACCAAGGTGCTCACCGAGGGCACCGTCAGCTGGAACCGCGACCTGAACGACGACAACCTGTTCTCGGGCGTGGTGGGCAGCAGCTACGAGGCCAACGACAGCGAGTTCAACCAGGTGTTCGGCACGCAGTTCCCCACGAGCTCGTTCAAGCAGCTCGCCTCTGCGTCCACCATCACCGGCGGCGCCAGCAGCATCACCGAGTACAACCTGCTGTCGTTCTTCGGCCGGCTGCAGCACACCTGGCGCGACCGCCTCACCACCACCTTCAACGTGCGCGCCGACGGCTCGTCGCGTTTCGGCGAGAACAACCGCTGGGGCGTGTTCCCGTCGGCGTCGGTGCTGTACCGCATCGGCGACGAGAGCTTCCTGCAGAACCAGCAGGTGGTGAGCGACCTGGCCCTGCGCGCCAGCTACGGCCGCACGGGCAACCAGGAGGGGCTGGGCAACTTCGCCTCGCTGGGGCTGTACGGCGGCGGCGCCAACTACGGCGACCGCCCGGGCATCGCCCCGTCGCAGCTGGCCAACCCGGACCTGAGCTGGGAGAAGACCGACCAGCTGAACCTGGGCTTCGACGCCGGCTTCCTGGACGACCGGGTGGGCCTGACCTTCGACTGGTACCACAAGAATACGTCGGACCTGCTGCTGAACCGTCCCATCCCGCTCTCCACCGGCTTCGCCGTGATCACCGAGAACATCGGCGAGATGGAGAACGTGGGCTTCGAGGTCGCGCTCCGCGGCCAGGTCATTCGCCCCAGCCGGCGCAACGGCTTCGAGTGGACCACGGAGCTCAACGTGTCGCACAACGACAACGAGGTCACCAAGCTGTACCGCGGGGAGCCGATCAACGGCAACTTCGTGGCGCGCGTGGAAGAGGGGCAGCCCCTGGGCTTCTTCCGCGGCTGGGTGATGGAGGGGATCTTCCAGTCCGACGACGAGATCTGCTACGACAACACCGGCGCCACCTGCGCTCCGGGGACGGCGTACCAGAGCGCCTTCACCGTGCCGGGCGACGTGAAGTTCCGCGACATCGACGGGCGCGACGCCAACGGCGAGCTGACCGGGGAGCCGGACGGCCTGATCACGGCCGACGACCAGGAGTTCATCGGCAGCCCGTGGCCGGACTACCAGGGCGGCTGGACCAACACCCTGTCGTTCGCCGGCTTCGACGCGTCGGTCTTCACCCAGTTCTCGCTGGGCGGCGAGGTGTACAACGGCAACCGCGAGTACACCGACGCGTACGGCACCTTCTTCGACAACAACACGGACCGCGCCCTCGACCGCTGGCGTCCGGACAACACCGACACCAACGAGGCCCGGGCGACCTGGTTCGACAGCAACGACAACGTGCGCTCCTCCAGCCGCTTCGTGGAGGACGGCTCGTACGTCCGCATCAAGAACGCGGTGCTGGGCTACAACTTCCCCGACAACTTCTCGGGGCGCATGGGCTTCCGCTCGCTGCGCGTGTACGTCCAGGGCCAGAACCTGGTGACGTGGACGGACTACAGCGGGTTCGACCCCGAGGTGAACTTCAACGGCGCGGCGAACATCACCCGCGGCATCGACTTCTACACCCTGCCGCAGGCGCGCACGCTGACCGTGGGCCTGAACGTGGGCTTCTGAACGGAGATGAACGACACATGAAGCACAGACTTCTGGGCCTTGTCGCGGCGGCCGCCCTGCTGGCCGGGTGCGACGACCCGCTGAACCCGACGCCGGCGCAGTCCATTCCGCAGCAGGAGGCGCTGGACACGCCGGAAGAGATCCGCGTGGCCACGAACGCGATGTACGACGCGTTCCAGACCTGCGACGGCGGCTACTGCCGCAACCTGCTCATCTTCCCCGACCTGTACACCGACAACCTGCGGTTTACGGGCACTTTCACCACGGACCGCGAGGTCGCCTCGCGGACCGTGAAGGCCGACAACGGGGCCATCGCGGGGATCTGGGGCGCGGCGTACGACGGGATCAACCGCGCCAACAACCTGATCGGGGCCATCCCCGACGTAGGGGACCTGGACCCGGGCGAGGCCGACGTGTACACGGCCGAGGCGCACTTCGTCCGCGCCCTGAACTACTTCAACCTGGTGAAGTTCTTCGGCGGCGTGCCGCTGGTGACGGAGCCGGAGTGGTCGATCACCCCCGAGGTGAACGTGCCGCGCAGCACCGAGGCGCAGACCTGGGCGCTGATCGAGGCGGACCTGAACGCGGCCATCGCCGGGCTGCCCTCGGCGGGCGACGGCGTGCAGCCGGGGGGCCGCGTGACGATGGAGGGAGCGCAGGCGCTGCTGGCGCGGGCGCACCTGTACCAGCGCGAGTGGCAGCAGGCGTACGACCGGGCCAACGACGTGATCGAGAGCGGCCTGTTCGCGCTCGAGGACGACTACGGCGCGGTGTTCAACTACCAGGCGGAGGGCTCGGCGGAGATCGTGCTGGCCATTCCGTTCTCGGTCACGGACTCCAACGCGCTGGCGTTCTGGTTCTTCCCCAGCGTGCTGGGCGGGCGGCGCGGCATCGCGCCCTCCAACAGCGGTTCCTCGCCGCTGCCCAACGCCTTCCCGGCGGGCGACGAGCGGCGCGCCGTGGCCATCCAGGTGGCGTCGAACGGCCAGGCGTACGGCAACAAGTTCACGGACGTGGCCACGGGCACCGACGACGTGCCGGTGATCCGGCTGGCCGAGGTGCTGCTGATCCGTGCCGAGGCAGCCGCCCGCCTGGGGCTGCTGGGGCAGGCGATCGACGACGTGAACGCCGTCCGCAACCGCGCCGGCCTGGCGGACCTGGCGGCCACGGTGGACACGCAGGAGGAGGTGCTGCTCGCGGTGCTGGCCGAGCGCCGGCTGGAGCTGTTCTACGAGGGGCACCGCTTCTTCGACCTCAAGCGGTTCATCGACATTCCGTCGGTGGCCGCGTACATGACCGCGCTGACCCTGACGGGGCCCAAGCTCCTCTTCCCCATCCCGCAGCGCGAGATCGACGCCAACCCCGAGCTGCAGCAGAACCCCGGCTACTGAGCCGGCGGTTCGGCGGATCGGGCTGATCCGACGGTGAAGTGAGCGAGCGGCGCTCCCGGCTTCCGGGGGCGCCGCCCGGCTTTTGGGACCCTCCCGGTGAAGAACGAGCGGAGAGGGGAGGACGGCAGCGGGCGACGGGTCGGGATGCGTCGAAGAGCATCACACTGCGTCCGCGAGGGCCCTTACCCCCCGGCCCCCTCTCCCGCAGGCGGGAGAGGGGGAGCATTCGCGCGCGTTTCAGCAGGACAGCGCTG
>DASTNU010001005.1:0-4108 GCA_035720605.1 Longimicrobium sp.
GGCGGAGTACCGCGGCCGCGCCGTCGTCGTCTACGGCCACACGCCGATCCCCGAGCCGGAGTGGCTGAACGGGACGATCAACATCGACACCGGCTGCGTCTTCGGCGGGCGGCTGACGGCGCTGCGCTGGCCGGAGCGCGAGCTGGTCTCCGTCCCCGCCGCGCACACGTACGCCGAGCCCGCGCGCCCCTTCCTTGCCGCGGAGGCGGCGGCGCCCGCGCTCACCGCGCAGCAGCGGCAGGACGACCTGCTGGAGCTGGAGGACGTCACCGGCAAGCGCATCGTGCAGACGGCGCTGGCCGGGCGCGTTACCATCCGCGAGGAGAACGCCGCGGCCGCGCTGGAGGTGATGAGCCGCTTCGCCGCCAACCCGCGCTGGCTGGTCTACCTGCCGCCGACCATGTCGCCCAGCGCCACCAGCGCGGAGCCGGGGCTGCTGGAGCATCCCGCGGAGGCGTTCGCCTACTACCGGCACGAGGGCGTGCCGCGCGTGGTCTGCCAGGAGAAGCACATGGGCTCCCGCGCCGTCGTCGTCGTCTGCCGCGACCAGGAGGCCGCGCGGCGCCGCTTCGGCGTGGAGGGCGAGGGGATCGGCATCGTCCACACCCGCACCGGGCGCCGCTTCTTCGACGACGGCGCGCTGGAGGGGGAGATGCTGGCGATCCTGCGCGACGCGATGACGGCCGGCGGCGTGTGGGAGGAGCTGCGGACGGAGTGGGCGGTGCTGGACTGCGAGCTGATGCCGTGGTCCGCCAAGGCGCAGGAGCTGATCCGCAACCAGTACGCGGCCGTGGGCGCCGCCGCCCGCGGCGCCCTGGGCGAGGTGGCGGAGGCGCTGCGGGCCGCGGAGGCGCGCGGCGGGGCGGTGGAGTCGCTGCGCGCGCGCTTCGCCGGGCGGCAGGCGCTGGTGGGCGCGTACGTGCAGGCGTACGGCCGCTACTGCTGGCCGGTGGATTCGGTGGACGACCTGCGGCTGGCCCCGTTCCACCTGCTGGCCACGGAGAGCGCCGTCCACACCGGCCGCGACCACCTGTGGCACATGGAGATGATCGGCCGCATCCGCGCCGCCTCCGACCGCCTGCTGTATCCGACCGAGCATCGCGTGGTGGAGGTGACGGACGCGGAGAGCCAGGCGCAGGCGACGGCGTGGTGGGAGGAGATGACCGCGCGCGGCGGCGAGGGGATGGTGGTGAAGCCGCTGGAGTTCGTGGCGCGCGGCGGGCGCGGGGTGGTGCAGCCGGCGGTCAAGTGCCGCGGTCGCGAGTACCTGCGCATCATCTACGGCCCGGAGTACACGGTCCCCGAGAACCTGGAGCGCCTGCGGAAGCGCGGCCTGGGCGCCAAGCGCGGGCTGGCGATGCGAGAGTTCGCGCTCGGGGTCGAGGGGCTGGAGCGCTTCGTCCGCGGCGAGCCGCTGCGCCGCGTGCACGAGTGCGTGTTCGGCGTCCTCGCGCTGGAGTCCGAGCCCGTGGACCCGCGGCTGTGAAGAGTGCGTGAGTGCGTGAGTGCGTGAGTGCGTGAGTGCGTGAGTGCGTGAGTGCGTGAGTGCGTGAGTGCGGAATATGCGCAAAACTGTCATTCCGAGGGAGGCGCCCGCGTCGATCCTGCCCGGTGCAGGATGGCTGGCGCCGACCGAGGAATCTACTCTCCCGTGCTGGTGGCTCGCCTTCGCGCGCGGAACCCGCCCGCGCGAGTCCGCGCGGGCGGACTTTGCGAATTTCCAGCGGCGAATTTCATTCGCTCCTGGGGCGGACGGCGCGATTCACGCGCGCGAACCCCCATGCTCCCATGGTCACAATCCATTGCGGATGTGCGTTCTCCGCGTGCATCGTCATCCGCCAACCGGGTCGGGGACTCCACCGATGAAGCGCTCCATAACCCGCCTTGTGCCCCGCGCGGCCGCGGCCGCTCTCTTCACGCTGCTCGCCGGGTGCGACGGAGACGGCGTCACCACGCCGCGCACCTTCGCCGGCCACTGGCTGGCGGTGGAAAGCTACGGTACGCCCCCGACCCATCGCATCGAGGACCGGCTGGAGCTGCGGCACGACGGCAAGTACGAGTGGACCACCATCACCTTCGGGCCCGGCGGGCGGGCGTCGGACGGCATGGTTGTCTGGCTGCGCATGGTGGGGGACTGGGGCGTGGATGGCGAGCTGCTGGCGCTGCGCACCTCCTCCGGGAGCCAGTGGCAGAACTCGGCTTCAGGGGGCGTCTGGACCATCCTGGACTTCAGCGGCGAGTGGGACCGGAGACACCGGGTGAGCCGGGAAGGCAACGGGCGGCTCGTGGTAGAGGAGTACGGCCCCGGTCTGCCCATCGCCGGGGTCGCGCCCCCACGCAGGTACGACTTCGAGCGCGTCCCCAACTTCGACGACGCACCGGAGCCGGACAGCGACTGAAGTCGCCGCACCGACGACGCACCGTCCGCCTTCGCGGCATCAACGGACAAACGAAAGTGCGGGGACCGGATCATCGGCCCCCGCACTTTCTCTTTCCCCTTCGTCTCCCTCCGTTGCCGGCGGGACTCGTCGTGCGCGGACTCGCGGGGCAAGGTTCGCGGCGCAGATCCGGGCTCCAGGTCCGGACGGTAGATTCCTCAGTCGGCGCCAAACAGTCTCGCCAGGGCCGGTATCGGGCGGCGCCTCCTTCGGAATGACAGTTTCGAGCCCTGTCACGCCCGTCACCCCCTCACCCCTTCACCCCTTCACCGTCACCCGCCGATCTCCGTCCGCAGGCGCAGCAGCGCGTCCTCGGCGGCCACCAGCTCGCCGCGGGCCTCGTTCAGCTGCTCCTGCTGCACCTGCACGAAGCGGCGGTACGGGGCGATGGACTCGTTCACCTTCTCCTGCGAGTCCGTGATCGCGCCGTGCACCTGGCGCGTCAGCGTCTCGTTCAGCCGGGTGCGCAGCTCGGCCACCTTTTGCTGGAACTCGGCCTTGGCCTGCCGCCGCCGCGCGGGAATCACGTACAGCCCCGTCGCGGCCAGCGTGAGCGCCAGCGTGATCCCGGTGATGTCCGCCGCGGCGCCGGTCATCAGCGCCGCGATCCCCACCCCCAGGCCCACGCCCGCGCCCGCGGCGATGGTGGTGCCCGACGCGGCGCGCACCTCCTCCGCCAGCTCGCGCGCCTCCGCCTCGCGGTTGTACGAGCCCACCGCCTCCGTCGACGCCCGGCCGATGGAATCCAGCAGCGCCTGGCGGTTGTAGTTGAAGCCGCGCCCCACCTCGCCGATCATCCCCTCGCGGTGGCGGCTGATCTGGCGGCGGTCGATGTAGGCGCTGATGTCCTGCCACAGCTTGAGGTTGCGCTCCACGATCCAGTCGATCACCCGCCCCACCTCTTCGTCGATCAGGCGCGGCGTGTCGCCCACCACCACCCGCTCGAAGTCCTGCCGCACCCGGTCCCCGCTCATCAGCTCGCGGATCCTGCCGAAGCGGATGGTCTCGTCGAAGAAGGTCAGCCCGCGGATCTCCATCTCGTTCAGCAGCGCGTCCAGCCGCCCCAGCCGCGGCTCGAAGTCGCGCAGCATCTCCTGGTGGAACGCCCCCAGCTGCTGGTCGATGTTCTGCAGCGTGGCCACGTCCTCCGCCAGCACCTTCAGCCGCTCGAACGCCGTCTCCTTGTACTTGGCGGCCAGCTTGAGCCCCACGTTCAGCGGGTTCAGCAGCTTCAGGCGAATGCGCTCCTGCTGGTCCAGCGTGTTCAGGAGGAAGTCCTCCACCTCGCGAAAGCCGCTGCGCGCCCACATGGCCTCGTCGCCGGCGGCGCGGGCCTGCATGGCGTCGCGCGAGCTCACCGGGAACACCAGCGGCTCCTCGCCCAGCAGCGCCGAGCCGTTCTCGCGCACGAAGCGCAGCACCGTCTGCCGGTCGTCCTCGCCGCCCAGGATGTCGATCTTGTTGACGATGAAGACGATCTTCTTTCCCCAGGCGCGGATCTGCTCCAGGAAGGCGCGCTCGCTCTCGGTGAACGGCCGGTCCGCGGAGGTGACGAAGAGCACCAGGTCGCTGCGGGGGACGAAGTCGCGGGTGAGCTCCTCGTGCTCGCGCAGCACCGCGTTGGTGCCCGGCGTGTCGACGATGTTGATGTCGCGCAGCAGGGGCGCGGG
>DASTNU010001006.1:0-3008 GCA_035720605.1 Longimicrobium sp.
ACGGCTCACTCACCTACACGGCGGTCGGATGGACGATGTGCGGCAGCTGCCCGCCCGCGTGCAGCGCGGAGTGCTGGTAGCGGAGTGACGGCCTCTCCGCCCGGGCGGGGAGAAGAGGGAGACGAAGAACGCGGAGGGCGCGGAGACATTTTCTCCGCGCCCTCCGCGTCTCTGCGTGAGGCCCGCCCGTCCCCCGTCCCCTGGGATCAGAGGATGTACTTGCGCAGGTCCTCGTCCTCCACGATGTCCTTCAGGCGGTCGCGCACGCGGTCGGGGTCGATGGTGATCTTCTTCTCCGGCAGGTCCGGCAGCTCGAACATGATGTCCTCCAGCAGCGTGGTCAGCACCGTGTGCAGCCGCCGCGCGCCGATGTTCTCCATCTTCAGGTTCAGCTGCGCCGCCGTGCGGGCGATCTCGCGCACCCCGTCGCCGGTGAACTCCAGCTCCGCCCCGTCCGCCGCGGCCAGCGCGCGGTACTGCGTCACCAGCGCGTTCTTGGGCTCCTGCAGGATGCGCACGAAGTCGTCCTCCGTGAGCGTGGTGAGCTCCACCCGGATGGGAAAGCGGCCCTGCAGCTCGGGGATGAGGTCCGACGGCTTGCTGACGTGAAAGGCGCCGGCCGCGATGAACAGCATGTGGTCCGTGCGCACCATCCCGTACTTGGTCTGCACCGTCGATCCCTCGACGACGGGAAGCAGGTCGCGCTGCACCCCCTCGCGCGACACGTCCGGGCCGCCCGCGGCGCTGCGCTCGCCCGCGATCTTGTCGATCTCGTCGAGGAAGATGATCCCCATCTCCTCCACGCGGTCCAGCGCCTCGTTGATGACCTCGTCCATGTTGACGAGCTTGTCCAGCTCGTCCTGCACCAGGATGCGGCGCGCCTCGCCCACGGAGACGCGGCGGCGCTTGGTGCGCTTGGGCAGCCAGTCCTGCAGCATGTCCATCAGGTTGCCGTCCATCCCGCCGCCGTCCATCCCGCCGCCCATGGGCACCATCATGTTCTCGATGGGCATGCTCTGGCTCACCTCCACCTCCACCTCGCGCTCCTCCAGCTTGCCGTCGCGCAGCAGCTGGCGGAACTTCTCGCGGGTGCGCTCGCGCCGCTCCCTGGTCTGCGCGTCCTCCGTCACCGGCTCCGCCTGTCCCCCGGTGGGCCCGGCGAACCAGACGCGCTGCGGCTCCGTCTTCTCACCGGCGGCGGCGGCGGCGGGGGGCCCCGCGGCCTGCTCGACGGGGGGAAGGAGCAGGTCCAGCAGCCGCTCCTCGGCGCGCTGCTCCGCCTGGTCCTGCACCTCGTCCTCGCGCTCCGTGCGCACCATGTTCACCGCGACGTCCACCAGGTCGCGCACCATGGACTCCACGTCGCGCCCCACGTAGCCCACCTCGGTGAACTTGCTCGCCTCCACCTTGACGAAGGGCGCACCCGCCAGGCGGGCCAGGCGGCGGGCGATCTCCGTCTTGCCCACCCCGGTGGGGCCGATCATGATGATGTTGTTGGGGACGATCTCCTCGCGCAGCTCGTCGCCCACGCGCTGGCGGCGCCAGCGGTTGCGCAGCGCGATGGCGACGGCCTTCTTGGCCGCGTTCTGCCCCACGATGTACTTGTCCAGCTCGGCCACGATCTGCCGGGGCGTCATCTCGTCCAGCCACAGGGGCTCCTGCGGCGGGCCGTCCGCCCCGGCGGGGGCCTGCACTTCCGTCTCGTTGGTCGCCATTGATCCAGACTTCCCAGCGTGCGGGGGCGGGACGGCTCAGTCCAGCTCCAGCACGGTGATGTTGGTGTTGGTGTAGATGCAGATGTCGCCCGCGATCTCCAGCGCGCGCCGCACGATCTCCGGCGCGTCGAGGGAGGAGTGGTCCTTGAGGGCGCGTGCGGCCGCCAGCGCGTAGCTTCCGCCGGAGCCGATGGCCACGATGTCGTCGTCGGGGGCGATGACGTCGCCGGTGCCGCTGATCATGTACAGGTTCTCGCGGTCGGCCACGGCCAGCAGCGCCTCCAGGCGGCGCAGGTAGCGGTCGCTGCGCCAGTCCTTGGCCAGCTCCACCGCCGCGCGGGAAAGGTTGCCGGGGTAGCGCTCCAGCTTTTCCTCGAACTTCTCGAACAGGGTGAACGCGTCGGCCACGGAGCCGGCGAACCCCGCCAGGATCTTGCCCTCGCGCAGCTTGCGCACCTTGGTGGCGCTGCTCTTGGCGACCACGTCGCCCATGGTGACCTGCCCGTCGCCCCCCAGCGCGACCTGGCCGTCGCGGCGGACGGCGAGGATGGTGGTGGCGTGGAAGGTGGGGATCGGCATCGAGTGCGTGAGTGCGTGAGTGCGTTAGTGCGTGAGTACGTCAGGGCGAGCCGGGTGCGTCGGCACCGGCCCCGCGCCCGGCGGTTGAAACCGCTGCTGCAACGGCACGAAGTCCGCCTGCGCGGACTCCGGTGGGCCAACTCATCGCCGGGGGCAGACAAACTCGCGCCACGCCACGAGATACGCAAGCGCGGCACAAATGCCCTCGATGGGATGGATCGATCCGGGATTGCGGTTCTCCCCCTCTCCGCGAGGAACGAGCGGGGAGGGGGCCGGGGGGAGGGGCCCCACCCGGCGCGCACCGCAACACGGAATCGCACCGATCCACTCACGCACTCACGCACTCACGCACTCACGCACTCACGCACTCACGCACTCCCCTCAAGCTCGCGGATGCGCCTGCCGGTAGACGCGCTTCAGCCGCTCCTTGGAGGTGTGCGTGTAGATCTGCGTGGTGCTGAGGGATGCGTGGCCCAGCAGCTCCTTCACCGCCAGCAGGTCCGCGCCCGCGTCCAGCATGTGCGTGGCGAAGGTGTGGCGCAGCGAGTGGGTGCTGAGCCCCGCCTCGCCCGCGACCTCGCGCAGGAAGCCGGTGACGATGTTCTGCACCTGCCGCACGCCCAGCCGCCGCCCCGTCTGCCCCACGAACACCGCGCGCGCGTCCGGCCGCGACGCCTGGCCGACGATGCGGGCGCGGGAATCGTAGTACGTCCG
>DASTNU010001007.1:0-11189 GCA_035720605.1 Longimicrobium sp.
CGGCGCCGCCCGCCACGTACGCGAACGCCTCGTCGCTCATGGCCTCGTCGGCCGCGCGCTCCAGCCGCGCCGCGTCCACCGGCACCGCGGGCGTCTTTCCCGCCACCCCCGCCAGGTAGATCTCCGCCTGCCGCGCGATCGCGCTGGGCCGCTCCGCCATCGAAACCCTCCTCGTCAGGAATCAACCCGCAGAAGCTCGCCTCGCACGCACCCGGGGACGAGTCCGTGCGCCCGGCAAGTTGTGACGGCGCCCCGGGTTCCGGAAGGGTGCAGCCGCGCCGGTGATGCGACGTGCATCCCCGGCCCGCCAGGAGTTTGCTTGCGTGCGCCCGTTTTCGGAAGCAGTTTGCGCAACCCGGCTGAACCGCCGCGCCCGCTGCAAAATCCCGGGTTCATCCCCCCACCATCCAGCGCGCATGCACGGGAGGACGTCATGGGTGTCTTCTCCTTTCCCCGCATCAACTTCGTCGGCACCATCCAGCTCAACCCCGGCACCGCGAACAACGACGACTACGCGCAGGCGGGGTCCGGGCAGCTGACCATGCCGGCCAGCTGGGGTCCGTACGCCGGCCAGCCGTTCGGGCTGGTCGACTCCAAGCTCGTCCAGCCGCGCACCTTCGGCATGTCGGACGCGGACTTCATCGCGTGGGTGCAGCAGCCGTACCTCTTCGACGGCAGCTCGAAGCCGCAGATGCCGTCGGAGTGGAACTACTACGGCAACATGAGCTCGTCCGCCACGACCACCGTCGTCGGCGTGCAGGCGGGTCCCGGGCAGCCCTGTACCGCGCCCGATCCCGCCGTGCCGCTGTCGTCGCTGGTCGGCGCGTCGCTGACGTTCTCCGGCGGCATCACCGACGTGAACTCGGAGGGATCGCCGCCGGCCACGCAGTTCTTCCTCGACACCCTGACGCTCACGAGCGGCGGCACGCCCGTCGTCCAGGGGGTTCCTTCGAAGGGAGCCTGCCAGTGGATCAACTTCTTCCGCAACGTGAACCTCCAGGCCGACGGCGGCGCGGGCGGGTACATCTACCACGTGCTGCTGGCCGGCGAGGGGACCACCATCGACATCCCCGGGATGCCGGCGAACGCCCGCGGCGTCGTCATCCGCTACTACCTGTACAACGTGCAGCAGGGCGTGACGGACCCGTACGCCCAGGCCGAGCTCTACAAGCATAAGAAGGCGAATCCCGCGACGCTGCAGATCGCCGGCACCATCGCGCCGCTGCTGGACGACGAGGCGATCCTCACCGGGCCGGTGGGGCGCCTGCTGGTGTCGAACACCACGCCGATCCCGTCGCCCACGGGCGTCACGAACAACAACGCCGGCGGCGGCCCGATCGCGCTGGCGCCCGCGGTGCTCCAGCAGGACGGCAACGCCATCTCCGCCGACTTCCTGGGCACGTTCCCCGAGTACTACCAGGGCGGCGCGAACCCCAAGTACGATTTCGGCCCGGTCGAGCTGGTGGTCGCCGGCGGCGGGACGACGGCGACGATCGGGCCGGTGCCGTACACCGACCAGGACGGCGGCAACGCGCTGGGCTGGGTGTTCGACTTCGACATCTCCGCGAACACCGGGGCGCAGCAGGCGCTGCAGGACCCGGAGGCGGCGTTCAGCCTGGTGAGCGCGCAGCACGGCACCGTCCTGGGCGAGACCGACTACTACTTCCCGTCCAACCAGCAGGCCATCTACGCCGAGCAGCACGGGCCGGGCGACGTCTTCCTCAACCAGGGGACCACCGAGCCGGCCACCGTCTCCGTCTATCACCGCGGCAACCCGCTCTCCGCGTCCGACTGCCCGCCGATCACGGTGTGGGCGTATCAATCGACGCCGATCCAGTCGCCGGGCAACGTCTTCGTGGTCAGCACGAGCTTCAAGCCGGGGGATCCGCTCGTCGCCGACACCTCGCAGCCGGGCAACCTCCTCTTCACCTTCACCATCGGCGACGGGAACGACCCGCCGCAGAGCTACGCGACGTTCGCGTACCCGCCGTCGCTGTGGGTCACCAACGCCCCTTCCATCAGCGTCCGCATCCTGCCGAACGACGAGGACTTCTCCGGCTACTACGTCGACCCGACGGCCGCGGAGCCGGTGGGCAACGGCCAGCTCACCTTCGACGTCGTGTACGCAAAGGTCCTGCGGACCTACTACCTGCTCTTTCCGGTGATGAACAAGTTCATCCCGCTCAACTCGGAGACGGACGTGCAGGCCAGCGCCCAGGACATCCTGGACCGGACGGAGATGTCGATCTGGATGACGACCAGCTACATGCCGCGCACGCGCGACATGTCCGCGAGCCGGAGGGCGCTGCTGCGCGCGTGGTGCTGGAAGGTGAAGCCGAAGCAGTAGACGCCGCGGCGGAGGCGAGGATGCCAGACCTCGGCCGGGTGGAGTCTTCCTGAGGCTGAGAGGGTGTTGCCAAACCTCGCGCCGACGATTGTCTTCCTTCTATGAGGGTGTTGCCAAACCGCGCGCTGCCGATTGTCTTCCTGAGGGAGGCGCCGCGTGTAACTTAAGCACGCACGGTACTTTGGCGCCGACCGAAGGATCTCGCCGGCAGAACCGAGGGGCCGGCTCCTGACGCGGAGCCGGCCCCCAGATGCCGGAAAGAAGATCCTTCGGTCGGCGCCAGGGTGCGGTGCAGGTCGAAGGTCCGCGTGGCGCCTCCCTCAGGAAGACGACCAGAACGCGCGGTTTGGCAGCCTCGCTCAGCGTGTCAGGCGGTAGATGAGGAGCGCGGCGCGCTTGATCTGCAGCGGCAGCGTCTCCAGGTCGATGCGCTCGCTGGGCGTGTGGGCGCCGGTGCCGTTGGCGCCCAGCCCGGCGAGCGCGTCCACGTACGGCGCCACGAACGAGACGTCCGCGGCGCCGCGGCGGCCGGGGTCCAGCGCCTCCATCCGCGGCACGCGCAGGTCGCGGTTCACCTCGTTCAGCAGCGTGAGCAGCGCCTGGTTGCCCGGGGTGGGCGGCATGGAGGGATAGCCCTCGGCGAAGACGATCTCCGCCTGCGTGCGCGGCAGGCTGCGCGCGACGATCTCGCGCATCCTGTGCTGCGTGCGCTGCAGCTGCTCGTCGGTGAGCATGCGGATGTCGCCGGTGACGATGGCCGTCTGCGCCACCACGTTGGTCTTGCCGAACGCCGTGCCGCGGCTCTCCTCCTGGCTGTACCGCACGTCCGTCCCCCCGACGATCACCCCGGGGTTGAAGGTGAGGTACGGCTCCCCCCGCAGCTCCTGGTGAAAGTCGTTCAGGATGCGCGACGCCTCGAAGATCGCCCCGCTCCCCGTCCCCTCGCTGAACACGCCGGACGAGTGCGCCTGGCGGCCGCGGACGGTGAGCGTCCACCCGCTGGCGCTGCGCCGGGCGACCGTGGCGTACTCGGTGGTGCTGTCGCGGGAGCCGGTCTCGAACTCCAGCGCCACGTCGCTGCCGCGCCCCGCCTCGATCAGGTCGCGCCGGGCGATCTCCAGCGGCCGCCCCGGCGACTCCTCGTCCCCCGTGAGCGCGACGGTGATGGTGGTTCCCTCCAGCGCGCCCGCGGCGTGCAGGGCGCGGAGGGCGTAGAGGATGACGACATCGCCGCCCTTCATGTCGTTGACGCCGGGTCCCGTGGCGTAGCGCCCGTCGCGCACGAAGCGCTGGAAGGGGTCGTCGCGCTCGAACACGGTGTCCAGGTGGCCGATCAGGAGCACGCGGCGCCCCTGCGTCCCCCGGCGGTAGGCGAACAGGTGGCCGGCGCGGCGCAGCGAGTCCGGCAGGTCGATCCACCGCACCTCGAACCCCAGGGAGTCCAGCGGCGTCTCGAAGGCGCGCCCCACCTCCCGCACCCCCTGGGGGTTCAGCGTGCCGCTGTTGATGTTGACGATGCGCTCCAGGAACGCCACCGCGTCGGCGGAGTGGGCATCGACGTACCGGACGATGCGCTGCTCCTGGCGCGAGAGCCGCTGCGCGCCCGCGTCCGCCGGGACCCACGCGGCCAGCAGCGCGGCGGAGCCGAGGATGATCCGGAGCGACGAGGTCATGCCGGGCTGCTCCTGCGCCTGCGGTTTCGGCGGATGCGGGCCGGTGCGGGCCGGCCGTCGTGAAGGAGAGCGATGCGGAGGATAGCGAGCCCGCCCGCCCGCGGCAACGGACCGGGCACTTGCGCAATCCGCCCGAAGTGTGGAACGTTCGTACGAGGTCATTCGTATCACACCGCCGCGCAGCGCCGTCCCCGCCAACCGCTCGTCCCATGCACCGCTCCGCCTCGCTCGCCGTCCTGGCGATCTTCGCCGCCGCAGCGCCTTCCGCCGTCGCGCAGGAAGGGGAACCCGCCCGCATCACCCCGCTGGCCGAGGCCCGCCAGCTGGGAAGCGGCGCCACCGTGCTGGTGGAGGGGATCGTCAGCGTGCCCCCGGGCGCGTTCGACGCCGGCTTCGCCATCCAGGACCGCACCGCCGGCATCTGGGTGCTGCCGCCGCCGGACCCCGTGCGGCTGCGCATCGGCCAGCGGGTGCGGGTGCAGGGCACGCTGGACGAGCCCAACGGGCAGCTGGCCATCATGCCCGCGGCCATCGGCCCGCTGGGAGACCGCGACGCGCCGCAGCCCCGCGACGAGCGCACCGGCGCCATCGACGAGGCCGACGAGGGATGGCTGGTGCGGGTGCGCGGGCGCGTGGCCGCCGCGCCGCAGAACGACTCGCCCTGGGGGTGGAAGGTGATGGTGGACGACGGCTCCGGGCCGGTGCTGGTGTTCGTGGACGCGGAGAGCACGGTGAACGTGGATCACTTCCGCGCCGGCGACACCGTGGAGGTCACCGGCTTCGCGGGCCAGTACGACGACCACTACGAGGTCGTCCCCCGCGTCCACACCGACGTGAGGGTGCTTCCGGCGGATCCGTCCTCCACCACGACCGCCGCGCGCAACTGAGGATCGCGGATCAACGAAAGCAATCGGGGGCGTGCCGGCCGGCACGCCCCCGATCGCTTTCTTCATACAGATCCAGCAGATCCAGCAAGAGTGTCACTCTGAGTCTGCCACCAGCGATTCTCCGGCGCGGGGCTCGCCGGTATCAGCCGGTGGATACCGCGCCGGGGGCGGACGAGAACACCTCCGCCAGATCCGACGCGCCCGTCACCGCCAGCTGCGCCGCCATCCGCCCGCACAGCGCGCCGATGACGTTGCCGGTGCCGCTGTAGGCGCCCAGCACCCACACGCCGGGGCGCACCTCTTCCATGATCGGCAGCCCGGTCGTCGAGAAGGCGACGCATCCCGCCCAGCGGTGCGTCACCGGCGCTCGCACGCCGATGCGCTCGCGGAGAAAGCGCTCCAGCCGCTCCTGCAGCACGTCGCCGGGCTCCGCCTGGTGCGTCCATTCGTCCTCGCCGCCGGTGTCGCGAAAGCCGCCCAGCGCCATGCGGCCGTCCGGCGTCTGCTGCCAGTACTCGAAGCCCCAGCGCGCGTACACCGGCCGGGGGATGCGCACCTCGTCCGTGGGCGCGGTGGCGATCATCTGCAGGCGCGCGGTGCGCACGCGCCCCTCCAGCTCGGGAAAGAGGCGCTCCAGCCGGCCGTCCACGGCCACGATCACGCGATTGCAGCGGATGCGGCCGCCGGGCGTCTGCACCTCGCCGGGGCGGACGTCGACGGCGGGCGTCTGCTCGTAGAGCCGCGCACCCGCGTCCACCGCCCGCCGGGCCAGGGTGCGGCAGCGCAGCAGCGGGTTGAACGATCCGTCCGTGGGCAGCAGCAGGCCACGGCCCTCCGGGCCCTCGTACCACTCCACGGGAAATCCGTCCGCCCGCAGCGCCTCCATCTGCCGCCGGCAGTCCTCCACCTCCTCGTCGCTGTCCGCGATGCGCAGCGAGCCGGTGATCCGCGCGTGCTCCGGCGTCTCCGCGACGATGCGGCGTATTTCGTCCATCGTCAGGCGGTAGATGCGGCGGGCGCGCTCGCGGCCGTGCTCCGCCACCGCGTCGTGGTAGAAGTCGTAGGCGCCCGCCAGCAGAAAGCCGCCGTTGCGCCCCGCCGCCCCGCCCGCCACCTGCCCCGCGTCGATCCCCACGACGCTCACCCCCAGCCGCAGCAGCTCGCCGATGCAGGTGAGCCCCGACCCGCCCAGCCCCACCACGCACACGTCGGCCTGCGCGTCGCCCTCCAGACGCGGCAGCGGCGTCCAAGCGCCGTCGTCCCAGACGGGGGTGTTGGAGCGTGGAGCAGAACCGGTCATCGTCACGTCGAGCGCCAGGTGGATGGATCGGATACGGTCGAGCCCTGCCAGACGGTCCCCAGCTCGAAGATGTACAGCGTATCTCCGGTCGAAGCCTGCTCCACGCGGTCCGCCTCCCGGGTGAGGCGCGCCTCGTCCTCGGCGTCGACGACGTCGAGCGACTTGACGAGCACGTGGATCTCCGTCCCCGCGCGCCAGCGGAAGCGGTCCAGGTCGTACGCCGCGTCGTCGTACGGCGCCGGCGGCCGGGGCGCCGCGTGCTCCGCGGGGGGAAAGACGGTGCGGTAGTGCTCCATCCGGCCGGGGTCCAGCGCCGCCACCACCTGCGTGCGGTGAAAGTCCGGATGGAAGAGCCACAGCTCCAGGTAGTACGGCTCCCCCAGCCGCTCCAGCGCCTCGCGCCAGGCGTCGTGGATGTCGATGAAGGCGCCGAGAATCCGCCGGCGGTACCAGTACGGCGGGTTGCGCGGCACCAGCCGGCTCCACGGGTCCAGCCAGATCTGCACATAATCCGCGTAGCCGGCGCGCAGCGCATCCACGTCCAGCTCGCGGTGCGCGAGACGCAGCCGCTCCAGCTGGCGGATGCGCCGCTTCCAGCCGCGCACCTTCTTCCTGTTGGCGAAGGATCTTGCCATCGATCAGGCGCGGCGGCTGGAATCAGGCCGGTGCGGTGATTTCCGCGATGATCCTGCTTACGGGCAGGTTTCCGTTTCCGCGCACGGACCCAGGGTGTAGGCGCACTCGGGGCAGGTGTAGGCCGGCTCGCAGGTGGTCCCCTGCTGCGTGAAGCAGAAGGTGAACTGGTTGCTGGGATCGTGGCCGCGGACGGTACCCTTCCCCTTCGCTGCCTTCGCGACGAGGTCGAACGTCTGCACCGCCAGGGATTCGACGTCCAGGCGCAGCTTCTTCATGACGAACCTCCGGAGTGAGAGCGGATGATGGATCGGGAAGCGGAACACTGTCGCGAAACGAGGAGAAAGTCCAGCGGTACGCCGAAATCCCCGGTTCTTCGTCGATTGGGTTGTAGCCGAAGCGCACTGCTGTCATTCCGAGGGAGGCGCCACATGGAACCCGCCCTACCCAATGTCATGGCGCCGACCGAGGAATCTAGCGGCGGTCCACTGGTGGCCGGCTGGCGAGCCGCAGAACCTCGGCCCGCGGCATCTTGAACAGGCAGCGCGTGGCAGAACCGGCCGCAAGAATATCGATGTCGGGACTGGCCACCAGCATCCGCAAGCAGATTCCTCAGTCGGCGCCAGAGTGGGTGCCGAGACGCAGGCTGGCTGTGCGGCGCCTCCCTCGGAATGACAGTTCGCGGCACCTGGCGGCCCCCACGATGAACCGAATCCCGGACCGCGATCAGAGCGGGCGCGTCCGTATCCGCAGGCGCACGGGCTTGCCGTCGGGCCCGGTCCAGTCGATCTCGCGGGGGGGATCGGGGAAGTGGGAGGGGTAGCCCTTGATGGCGGTGGATTCCGTCATCACCTCCTCGTCCTGCGGGATGGTGCGCAGGATGTCCTCGCTCAGAAAGACGATCAGCTTGGAGCGCGGCCGGGTGATGGAGACGTTGAAGCGGTTGGGGTTCAGCAGGAATTCCGCCTCGCGCTCGGCGTACTCGCGGTCCGCGACGGCGTAGGAGACCAGCACCAGCTCGCGCTCGTTCCCCTGCATCCGCTCCACCGTGTCCACCACGGGCAGCTCGTCGCGCGGCCAGCCGCCGGCCACCAGCTCGCCCAGGATGGCGCTGTTCTGCGCGCGGTGCGGCGAGATGACGGCCAGCGCGTGCGAGCGGAACGCCTCCGCCGTGTACCGCTCCCCCGTCGCCGGATCGATCATCCCCGCCCGCGCCAGCCGCGCGATCCGCGCCACCAGCGACGCCTCCACCGCGTTCCTCGCCGTCGCGCGCACGCCCTCGTGGCTGCAGAAGACGACGGCGTCCTCCGGCCGCAGGAACGCATCCCACAGCAGCGCATCCAGCGGATCGGAAAGATCCACGGCGTCCGGCGCCAGGAGCAGCCGCCGCCCGGGGTCCATCGACACGAAGCGCGGATAGAACAGGCGTCGCGGCCAGCGGACCAGCGCGCGGTTCATCCGCCGGCTCTCGCGCAGCTGGAACCGGCCGAAGCGCTCCGCGAAGTGCGCGAAGGCGGAGCCCAGCAGCGTGTCCTCGCGCGGGTAGCGGCCGTGCAGGATGGGCGGCAGCTGGCGGTCGTCGCCGGCCAGGATCACGCGGCCGCCGCGGCGGATGGAGGAGAGCGCGATGAGCGCGTCCGGCACCTTCATCTGCGATGCCTCGTCGATCACCACCACGTCGAAGAGCGGGCGGACGGGCGACCCCGCATCGGCGTCCTCGTCATCCGACGCGCCGTTCATCGCCCGCATCTGCTTCCACAGCGACCACACGGTGCTGCCGACCACGACCGGTGTGCCCTCCGCGTCCGACGCCACCAGCACCGCGGCGAGATCGGGATCGCGGATCACCTCCACGTCCAGCCCCGCCAGGTCCGCGTCCGCCTCGCTCCCCCGCCCCGCCAGCTTGAACGCCCGCAGCGGCGAGGGGATGCCCGCATCCCGCAGCTCGCGGGCGATGCGCACCAGCACGTTGACGATGGCGCGGTGCGTGGCCGCGCTCACCAGGATGCGCAGCGGCCGTCCCTCGCGCCTGGCGGCGGCGGCCAGGCCGATGAGCTGCCAGGCGAGCAGGTACGTCTTTCCCGTCCCCGGCGGCCCCCAGACGACGGTGAGGGTACGGTCGAACGCCGCGCGCCACGCCTCCGCCTGCTCCGCGTTCAGGATCGGCTGATCGGGACGATGCGCCTCCACCGCCGCGAGCGTGTCCGCCCACGCCGAATCCGCGTCCAGCGGCCGGCGCCAGCCGTCCGGCACCGCCCCGCCCAGCACGCCGAGCACGAAGTCCGCCTCCCCCGCGCCGGCGGCGAGCGCGCGCAGGGTGGCGACCACGCGCGCGGTGGTGAAGTCCACCGAGGCGCGGTCCAGGACGCAGACGCGGTCCAGGTCCAGCAGCGGCCGGCCATCCAGCCGTCCCTTCTCCAGCGTCTCCCACCTGTGGTCGGACGCGAGGGTGACGCGCGGCGGGGAGGCAGCCAGGTCGTACTCGATCAGCTCCACCATCAGCTTGCGGCGCAGCCAGAGCCTGGTGTCCGTCTCGCCGAGGGTGCGGCCGTCGTCGTTGGTCAGGAGAAGCGTGAAGTCGCCGGGGCGGAACTTGGCCTCGCGGCACCCCTCGTCGAACTCGAAGACGGCGTGGCCGTTGGGGAGGACCTCCACCTTGTTCAGGCCGGAGATGCACTCGAAGCGGCGCGCGCGGTCCGCGGTGGGGAGCGCGTGCAGCTGGCGGATGGCGACGGCCTCTTCCGCCGCCTCGGCCAGGGTGAACAGGCGCAGCTTCTCCAGCGCGGCGTGGGGGATGGGGCCGCCGGAGCGGTCCGCCGCCGCGGCGTACGCGGAGGCCATCCGCAGCATTGGCTCGCGGCGCCGGGCCGCGGCCTCGCGGATGGCGCGGATGACGGAGTCCATCGCCGCCAGCTTGGAGTGCACCGTCCGCTCCAGCTCCCCCCGCACCTCGTCCGGCGCCTGCGCAACGCCGCCGGCGCGATAGGGGCGGTCGCTCCAGACGTTGTGGATGCGCTCGTACGCCACCTGGCTGCTGAGCGGCCAGCCGTAATCGCTTCGCGGCGCGTGGACGGCGGCGGACTCCGACGGCTGCAGCTCCGCGGAGACGGCGGCCAGGTCCCACGCGTACGGCACCGGCAGCGCGAACAGCTCGCTGACCACGTCCAGCACCACCGTCCCGGGCGGGGTGCCGCCGGAGTCGCCGCCGGGAAAGAGGAGGCGCGCGATCCCCGCGATCCCCGGCTGCGTGCCGGGATCGCCCAGGTGGCGCTGCAGGCAGTCGCGCAGCAGCTGCACCTCGCCGCGGTCCCAGACGAAGACGTGCACCGGCTTCTCCCCCCGCCGCCCGTCCCCCGCGGCGCGCGCGGCCTCTTCCGCCGCGGCCACCAGGTGTCCCGCGCGGAAGAGGAAGCGGCCCAGCATCTCCCGCTCGCCCTGCTCGGTGCCTTCCGCGGAGGGAAAGACCTCGGAGACGCCGCGCCCGCTGTTCCGCTCCACCCGCAGCCCCAGCGCGAAGACGGTCCCGCTGACGGGATCGCCCTCCGCGCTGATAAGGACGCGCACGGACTCGCCGCCGCCCATGCGAAAGCTCTGCTTCTCGCCTTCCTTGATCTTGCCGAAGTCCAGCGCCTGCACGCGCTTCTTGAGCGTGGTCCCGGCGGATTCCAGCGCGTGGCATCCCTCGTAGACGCCGCGGCGGAACTCCGCCTTGCGCAGGTCGCGGACGCTGCGGATGCCGCGCGCCCGCAGCTCGCGGCGCGCCAGCGGCGTCATCCCCACGATGCGCGACAGGTCGTCGGCGCGGTCCGCCTCCGCGCGGCAGTGGTGGAAGAACGCGCAGCTGGTGCAGCGCGGCCGCAGGTGCCACTCCGCCTCCGCCGGCGCCGCCGCGGCGATGCGCGGCAGCTCCTGGCGCAGGAACTCCTCCACGTGATGGCGATACGCGGCCAACGGAAAGCGCCTGGGTCCGCGCGACCCGCGCGTCCACAGCCATCCCCAACGGGTCTCCACGGAGCCGTCGATCCCCTCCGCGCGGCAGATCTCCTCCAGCAGCACCGTGTAGAACGCCACCTGCGCGTAGTGCTGCACGGTGGCCTCGCGGCTCCACTTCACGTCCGCCACCCCGAGCCTCAACCGCCCGCGGCGGTCGCGCCCGATGCGGACGAGGTCGGGGTGCGCCGGCGCCACCAGGATGTCCGCATCCAGCCCGAAGCGCGCCGCGAACGCCGCGCGGTCGGGGACGCGCAGCTCCGGCTGGACGAGCCAAAGCGTCTCGCCGGGGTCGCGGAGGGCGCGGACCACGGCGTCGTACGGCAGTCGCGCCGCCTCGCCCCGCTCGTCGCGCCCGG
>DASTNU010001008.1:0-4223 GCA_035720605.1 Longimicrobium sp.
CAAGTACGCAAAGTGCACAAGAGCGGTAGCCCGATGGAGAGAAAGGAGAAATGTTGAGCCCTGAGCGCGGGAGGCGAGGTGACGAGGATCACTCCGTCGGTCGAGCGCGAGCTGCGCACGCTGGATCTGGGAGACGAGCGGCGGGAGCACCGGACGAGGGTTCTGACGAGTGCTTTGCTGCTGGCTCCCGAAGCATCGGTCCCGCAAGCCTGCGGGAGCCGGAGCGAGACCAAGGCCGCCTACCGGCTGTTGAGCAACCTGAACGTGTCCGCGGAAGCGATCCGGTCAGCGCATGCGGACGCCACGCTGGAGCGGGCGCGCGGGAAAAAGCTCCTTCTCGCAGTGCAAGACAAGTCGAACCTGGACTTTACCTGCTGTCCAGGGACGCTGGGGCTGGGGCCACTGGATTCGCCGCTGTGCCGGGGGCTGAAGCTGCAGTCTACGCTGCTGCTGGACGAGCACGGGGAGCCTCTGGGCATGTTGAGCCAGGAGGTGTGGGCACGCGACCGGGAAGAACTGGGGAAGAAGAGCACGAGACGTCAGCGGTCGCCGCAGGAGAAGGAGAGTTGGCGCTGGCGGACCGGGTTCGAGGAAGTGGAGCGGAGGGTGCCGCCGGACCAGGAGGTGATCGGGATCGCAGACCGGGAGTCGGACATCTACTTCGTGCTCGCGATGCCCCGGCGCGAGAAGCTGCAGTTGTTGATCCGGTCGGCGCACAACCGGTCGGTGGAGAGTGAGCACGCCTATCTGCGGCAGGCGGTGGAGGCAGCCCCGGTGCTGGGTACTTGCGAGATGGATCTGCCTCGCACCCGCAAGCGGAAGCCGCGGCGGGTCACCCTGGAGTTTCGGGCCGCACGGGTGACGCTCAAGCCGCCCCGGCAGGGCAAGAACGGGATCGGTCTGGGGCCGGTGGAGGTCAGCGCAGTGTGGGTGCGAGAGCTTGGCGAGGTGCCCAAGGGAGAGAAGCGGGTCGAGTGGCTGCTGCTGGCGACCTGGCCGGTCGAGACGCTGGAGCAGGCACTTGAATGTGCCCGGCTGTACAGCCATCGCTGGAAGGTGGAGCGGTACCACTACGTGTTGAAGAGCGGGTGCGGAATCGAGAAGCTGCAGATGGAAACCGCCGACCGGCTGGAGCGGGCGCTGGCGCTATACTCGATCATCGCATGGCGGTTGTTGTGGCTGACGTATCGCGCACGGCTGGCGGGAAATTCGCCCTGTGGCGAGGCTCTGGAGGAGCGCGAGTGGCGGGTGCTGCTTGCGATGAGTCACATACAGCAGGCGGGTGAGCCCACACTGGGCGAGGCGGTGCGCTTGATCGCGATGCTTGGCGGCTTCCAGGGCAGGAAAGGTGACGGTGATCCAGGGGTGAAGACGGTCTGGCGAGGCTGGCGCCGACTGATGGATTTCGTCCTCGCTTACCAGACGCTCGCTAGTGCGTAAGATGTGGGTAATGCGTAGCCCAACATCGGGGGAGGGGTGGTATCGGAAGGGCCGCAGCGCTACGGCCTGCTCCACGCGCGGCAAATGCCGTCGCCGCAGTTGAAGCCCCGCGCAGTTTGCGGGGCTTTCCGCTGTCGTTGCGGCGGGTTCACCCGCTCAGGGCCCGGCACTCGCACACTCACGCACTCCTTACGTCTCCCGCATCCACCGGCGCACCTCCGCCCACGTCGGCTCCTTGCCGTACATCAGCATCCCCAGGTGGAACACCTTGCCGGCGATGCGGCGCAGCAGCCAGACGGCGGCGACCAGCAGCACGATGGCCAGCGCCACCTCCCACGACGGCACCTCGTCCAGCAGCAGCCGCGCGGGGAGCACGGCCGCGGACGAGGGCGGCACGATGCTCAGCACGCGGGTGAGGGCGAGGTCCGGCCCGCGGAAGGCGATGAACGCCAGCGACGTCACCATCAGCGGCACGAACAGCAGCCCGGAGCGGGTGGAGGTGTTGGGATCGTCCACCAGCGCCGCCACCGCCGCCATGAAGGCGAACCAGAAGCCGAACCCCAGCGCGGTGACGACGACGATCACGGCGATCAGCCCCGGGTCGCCCGCGGCGCGGGGAGGCGCGGGAAGGCGAATGCCCAGCAGCCGCGCGCCGGCCGCCATCACCACGAACGAGAAGCCGATGCTCACCATGTTCACCAGCGTGATGGCGGAGAGCCCCAGGATCTTGCCGTCGACCCAGCTCTGCGGCGGGATGGCGGCCACCACCTGCTCCGTCACGCGGTTCTGCTTCTCGCCCGTGATGCTGATGAACACGTAGCTCACGCCGACGAACACCCCCATCACGCTCAGCACGATGGCGATGACGGCCAGGACGATCTCGCCCCGGGAGCGCGGGGGCTCGACGCCCGCCGTGTAGGAGACGTCGAGCGTCACCGGCGCCATCAGCGCGGGAAGCCGCTCCGGCCGCACCCCCGCCGCCCCGAAGCGCGCCTGCACCGCCGCGGCGGATAGCACCTGCTCCAGCTCCGGCCGCCAGCGCGCCCGCTCGCTCGCCAGCAGCGCCGGCGGCCCGTCCGCCCGCCACACGACGAGCCCCGCCAGCTCGCCGCGCTCCACCGCCCGCCGCAGCGCCGGCGCCTCCCCGGCGGGATGCAGCTGCAGCCGCAGCCGGCCCTCCGCCGGCCGGGCGATCGGCAGCCCCTGCGCTCCGGCGACGGCCACGTGCACGGGCCTGTCCGCACCGCGCTCGGCGGCGCGCATCAGCCCCCACGCCCCCGCCCCGCCGACGACCGTCATCAGCAGCCCGACCAGCATCTCCTTCGGCTTGAAGAAGCGCAGGAACTCCCAGCGGGCCACCTCCCAGGTGGCGCGTCCGGGCCTCACGCGGCCGCCTCCGCCGTGGCGTCCTCGTCCGCCGCGCCGCCGACGGCGCGGACGTAGGCCTCGTGCAGCGTCACCGGCGCGGAGTGCACCTCGCGCACCTCCATCGCCTGCGCGGCCGCGGCGAGCACGGGGTTCAGCGGCGCGTCGGGGTGCAGGTACAGCGTCCACTCGCCGGGGGCGGTGGGCTCCACGCGCAGCACGGAAGGATGCGCGCCCAGCGCAGCCCCGTCCGCATCCCCCGCGACGCGCAGCACCAGGCGGGTCTCGCCCGCCCAGCGCTGGCGGATCTCGGAAAGGGTGCCGCGCAGGACGGGGCGGCCGCGGTCCATCACCATCACGCGGTCCGCCAGCCGCTCCACGAGCTGCATCTGGTGCGCGGAAAGGAGGATGGTCGTCCCGGCGCCGCGCATCTCGCGGATCAGGCCGAGGAAGAAGTCCTGGTTGATGGGGTCCAGCCCGCTGAACGGCTCGTCCAGCACGGCGAAGCGCGGCTGGTGCAGCACCGCGCTGATGAACTGCACCTTCTGCTGGTTCCCCTTGGAGAGCGACTTGAGCGGCTCCTTCTGCCGGTCGTCCAGCCCCATGCGCTCCAGCCACCGCTCGGCCGCGGCGCGGGCGGCGCGCCGCTCCATCCCGCGCAGCACGCCGAAGTAGACGAGCGTGGGCAGCACCTTGATCTCGGGATAGAGCCCGCGGTCCTCCGGCAGGTACCCCACCTGCTCCGGCCGCGGCGCAGCCGGTGCACCGTCCAGGCGGTAGACGATGCGGCCCGTGTCGGGCCGCTGGAGACCGAGAAGCATGCGGATGAGGGTGGACTTGCCCGCGCCGTTGGGCCCCAGTAGCGCGAACACCTCGCCGCCGCGCACCTGCAGCGACACGTCGTCCACCGCCGTCACCGCCCCGAACCGCTTGGTCACTCCCTCGATGCTGACGATCCAGTCCTCCATGCGCCCTCATGGGATGAGATTCACGGTATCGCGATGGGTGCCGCGCTCTACTGATCCCCGGCCCCGCGGGTTTCGGCGAGGAACCCCGTGTGCACCCCGGTTCCGTCCCGGGCGGTTGAATTGAAACCGCGGCTACAACGTCACGAAGTCCGCCTGCGCGGCGCCTGCGCGGACTCGTGTGGGCGGGATCGCGGCGCTGATCCGGCCACCAGGCTCGGACGGTAGATTCCTCAGTCGGCGCCATGCATCCTGCCGCAGGCAGGTATCGGGCGGTGCCCCCTTCGGAATGCAGGCCGGGGGCTGCCGTCCCCGCGCAGTTGAAGCCCCGCGCAGTTTGCGGGGCTTCCCGCCGTTGTTGCGGCGAGTTCACTCGCTCAGGCTCGGAGCCCGCCCCATCACCTCGTCACCCCGTCACCCCTTCACCCCTTCACCCCTTCACCCCTTCACCCC
>DASTNU010001009.1:0-2468 GCA_035720605.1 Longimicrobium sp.
CGGCCGGGGCTCGCGCGCGTCGACCGTCCGGCGGTCAGTCCGGGATCATCACGAAGATGCGGCCGTCGTCGTCCACGCGCGTGTCGAAGGTCTGCAGCGACGCGACGGCGGGAAGGCCGGTCGCGCGGCCGGTGCAGACGTCGTAGGTGGCGCCGTGCCAGTTGCAGACGAGGGTGGTGCCGTCCACCTCGCCCCCGTCCAGCGGCAGCTCCTCGTGGGTGCAGATCCCGTCCAGCGCGTAGATCTCGCCCTCCACGTTGCACAGCACGATCTCGCGCCCGCCCACGGTGAACCCGCGCGCCTCCCCCTCCGGCACCGCCGTCACCCGGGCGGCCTCGTATTCCGGCATTGCTGCTCTTTCTGTTTTGGATTGCTGGTGCGAAACCGGGACAAACATGAGCCGCCCGGCCATCCCGCGGCAACCCTGCATCCGCTGGCCAGCTCTCGCGGCGACGCACGCCCACGCCGCGCAGGTAGACGGCCACGCCGAGCCCCGCCAGCGCCACCACCACCGCGCCCAGCAGCACCGAGTGCCGCTGCACGAACGGCTCGTACTCGTGCGTCGCCGCCATGTCGCAGCGGCGCCCGCGGTAGTCGTAGCTGCCGCCCATCTCCCGGCAGCGGTCCACCGCCGCCGTCTCCCGCAGCGAGACGTACGCGAGCGGCAGGAGCGCCAGCAGGATGAGCAGCCGCAGGCGCCGCATGCCGGTCACCGCACCCCGGCCAGCGTCAGGACGAAGAGGAGCGCCCACTGCGTCCCCAGGTGGCTGTCCGTGGTGTCGAACCACTCGCCCAGCGAGTGCGCGCCCCCGCCGCCCCCGCCGCCGTCGATCGTCACCGCGGGGATTCCCAGGCTGATGGGGATGTTCGCGTCCGTGCTGCTGGCGATGGCCCGCGGCTGGAATCCAAGCGCCTGCCCCGCGTCCCCCGCCGCGCGCACGATCTGCGCGTCCGCCGGCTGCGACCCCGCGGGGCGGATGCCGATGGTGTCCACCTCCACCGTCAGCCGCTCGCCCTGCGGCCAGCGCGCGTTCTCCTCGTCCAGCGCCTGGCGGATGACGGCCTGGAAGCGCGCATCCAGCGAATCCAGCGCCGACGCATCCACCGAGCGCATGTCCACCTGCATCGCCGCGCTCATGGCGATGGAGTTCACCGAGGTGCCGCCCTCCACGATCCCCACGCTGAAGGTCACGCGCGGATCGGTGGACACCTGGAACTCGGAGATCTTCGCGATCGCCCGGCCCAGCGCGTGGATGGGGTTCGGCGCGCCGAAGTCGCCGTAGCTGTGGCCGCCGGGGCCGCGGTAGGTGACGGTGTAGCGGTGGCTGCCCACCGCGTCCTTCGTCAGCCCCAGCCCCACGCCGTCCACGGAGATGAAGTAGTCGATGCGGCCGCGCATCTCCTGCGCGAACAGGTGCCTCACGCCGCGCAGGTTCCCCGGCCCCTCCTCGCCCGTGGTGCCCACGAAGACGATGGTGCCGCGGGTGCGCACCTGTGCCTGGTCCAGCGCCCGCGCCACCCCCAGCATCACCGCCAGCCCGCGGCAGTCGTCGGCGATGCCGGGGCCGCGCAGCGCGGTGCCGTCGCGGCGCACGGTGACGTCGGTGCCTTCGGGAAAGACGGTGTCCAGGTGCCCGGAGATCACGACGACGGGCTCCCCCGGCTCCCCCGGCCGCTCGGCGACGACGTTGCCTTCCGCGTCGATGCGCACGTTGCGCAGCCCCAGCGCCTCCAGCCGCCGGCGGTAGTCCTCCGCGCGGCGCTGCTCCTTGAAGGGCGGCGCCTCGATCTGGCAGATGGCGATCTGGTCTTCGATGGTCTGCGGCTCGCCCTGGCGCGCGTACTCCAGCGCCTGGCGCACGCTCGGGTTCTCGTTCGGCACGCGCAGCTGCTGCGCCTGCGCCGCGGACGCGATCAGCAGCGGCAGCGCCGCCGCGGTCATGCGGAGTGTGTGGTGCATGGGGTGCTTCGGGCCGATGTCGAAGATGCGGATGTGGTGATCCCGCGCGAATCTAGGCGCGGAAGGCGGCCGGCGCCACGGCGGGCGCGGCCCGACCCACGGAGGATGGTGGGCGGCGATACGGCGCGTCGGCAGGCCTCCGGATCAGGCGAGCTTTTACCCCACGGCCCGCTGCGCGGGAGGCCCTCTCCCCCGCCCGGCCGTTTGCTCGTTCCTCGCAAAGGCGGGCGACCCCTCCCCCAAACTGCGGGGGAGGGGTGGTTGGGGCGAGATCCCGGCGCGTCGGATGGTCTGGCGCGACGGCAGGTGCCCCCCTCTCCCGGCCTCTCCCCCATGAACAGCATGGGGGAGAGGTGACGCGAGCCACACCCTGCCGGGGCACCCGTGGTCACGTCACGGATTCCGAAGCGCCGAGAAACCACCCGAACCACCCCTCCCCCGAAGTTGGGGGAGGGGTCGCCGCCGAGCCGCGAGGAACGAGCGGCGCAGGTCGGAGCGGGAGAGGGCC
>DASTNU010001010.1:0-2946 GCA_035720605.1 Longimicrobium sp.
GGTGATCGAGCCCCAGAACGTACAGTTCGCGGACCTCCGGCCTGGGGCAGGCCACGCCCACCCGGCGCCGGGCGATGCCACCGCGCGAGAAGTAGCCATTCCACTGCGGCTTTGCCACCCCCCCGAGAACGCCGGTGAACACGTGCTGGGCCGCGCAGTGAACAGCCACGTCGAGCGGTGCCTTGAACGTGAACTTGCCCTCGTTGATCAGGTTTCGGGCGTGGTTCTGGCAGCCGTTCGAATCGGTGAAGATCCCGATTTTCCTGGCCTTGATGAGAGCGCCGACGAACTGCCAGTAGAACGGTTCCGCGACGACCGCGGCGCAGGTAGACATGACGGTCCTTTCATGATGGGGCGGGATGAAGATGCACCCGTGGAGACGAGCGGCGGGCGGGGGACGAAGCGGGGCGGGGGGATTGCCTGCGGAGGGAGCGTCGCGCCCGGAACGGCGGCCGCGACGACTCCATCGCAGGATGAGGCGCGGAACGCCGGGAAGTCAAGCAGGTTGTCGTGAGGGCCATCCCCGGCGCTGAGCGTCAGCCTGTCAGGAATTCCTGGATTCTTTCTCCCAGCGATCACCATCGCCCGCTTCTTCCCGGCGATGGCGCAACGCTCCAGGCAAGGCCGCATCTCTATGCCGGTTCATCAGATGCCGTTCCGTGCACGGTTGAGTGGAGCGGTGAAGGGGGAGTGAAACGGCGCGTTTTCGAGGCCGTCGCGGGCCCCTCGCTTGCATCGCGCGCCGCCGGACCCCGGACGGGTGCGACCGCATGGCGGAAAGGCGGATGTCGAGCGCGCGGAAGGCCGTCCTGGCGGCGGCCGTGCTGGTGGGCGTGGCGGCGGGGCTGGGCGCGTTCACCTTCGTGTACGCGAAAGGCTCGTCGTACCTGACCAACGATCCCGCGGCGTGCGCCAACTGCCACGTGATGAGCGAGCACTACGCCGCGTGGAACAAGAGCAGCCACCACGCCGTGGCCGTCTGCAACGACTGCCACGCCCCGCACGACCTGGTGGGAAAGTACAGGACCAAGGCCCTCAACGGCTTCTGGCACTCGTTCTACTTCACCACCGGCCGCTACCCGGACCCGCTGCGCATCACCCCGCGCAACCGCGAGGTCACCGAGCACGCCTGCCGCTACTGCCACCAGGACGTGACCGACGTCATCGAGCACGGCACGATGGGGTTCGAGAACGAGGACCGCGACCGGCTGCTCTGCACCCGCTGCCACGACGACGTGGGCCACCTGGTCCGCTGACGGCCCCGATCATCCACTCTGATCCGACCGCGACGCGATGGCGACGACGCCTCCCCCCACCGACGTGGTTCCCCCGGCCGATCCCGGCCCGCGCGGGCGGCGCGGGCTGCCGCTGCGGCTGCTGCTGCTCGGCGCGGGGGCGGCGCTGGCGACCGTGCTGGCGGCGCTGCTGCTGACCAGCATCTTCCAGCGCAAGGTGGAGGCGCGAAACCCGTTCTACCGCGTGGTGGAGCTGAACGACACCATCGACAACCCGGCGGTGTGGGGAAGGAACTTTCCCCTGCAGTACGACGCGTACCGCCGCACGGTAGACATGACGCGCACGCGGTACGGCGGCAGCGAGGCCATGCCGCGCGACCCGTCGAACTTCGATCCCCGCGACACGGTGGCGCAGTCGCGGCTGCAGGAAGACCCGCGGCTGCGGGAGTTCTGGGCGGGGTACGCCTTCTCGCGCGACTTTCGCGAGGAGCGCGGCCACGCCTACATGCTGAGCGACCAGGAGTTCACCGAGCGGCAGCTGGCCACCCGGCAGCCGGGCACCTGCATCCACTGCCACGCCTCCGTCTACGTCCCCTACCGCCGCCTGGGCGACGGCGACCTGATCCGCGGGTTCGAGCGGATGAACCCCATGCCGTACGCGCAGGCCCGCCAGCTCGTGCGGCACCCGGTGTCGTGCATCGACTGCCACGACCCCGAGACGATGCAGCTGCGCGTGACGCGCCCGGGGTTCATCGAGGGGATCCGTGCCCTGCGCGCCCGTGACGGCGTTCGCGGCTATGAGGTGAACCGCGACGCCACCCGCCAGGAGATGCGCACGTACGTCTGCGGGCAGTGCCACGTGGAGTACTACTTCAAGGGCCCCGAGAAGCGGCTGACGTACCCCTGGGCCCGGGGGCTGCAGGCGGACAGCATCCTGGCGTACTACGACTCCACCGGGCACCGCGACTTCGTCCACGCCGTCAGCGGCGCGCCGGCGCTCAAGGCGCAGCACCCGGAGTTCGAGCTCTTCAGCCAGGGGATCCACGCGCAGGCCGGCGTGGCGTGCGCGGACTGCCACATGCCGTACGAGCGGGTGGGCGCGATGAAGATCAGCGACCACCACGTGCGCAGCCCCCTGCTGAACATCAACCGCGCCTGCCAGACCTGCCACCGGGCCAGCGAGGAAGAATTGCGGACGCGGGTGCACCGCATCCAGGACCGCACCTTCGAGCTGCGCAACCTCGCGCTGGACGCCGTGCTGGACCTTACGCACGCCATCGCGCAGGCGCAGCGGCAGGGCGTCACGGGGGCGCGGCTGGATTCGGCGCGCGTGTACCAGCGGCGCGCGCAGTTCTTCATCGACTTCATCGAGGCGGAGAACTCCATGGGATTCCACGCGGACCAGGAATCCGCGCGGGTGCTGGGGAACGCCATGAACTTCGTGCGCATCGGCGAGGCGGCGCTGCGGGGCGAGCAGGTGACCATCACGCGCCGGCCGGCGCGCCCCGCGCAGCTGGTGACCCCCGCGCCCAGGCCCGGCGAATCGCGCTCCCGCCCCGGCACGGACGAGCGGGAGGTGCCGCGGCGGTAGGGGGAGAATGGAAGACGTGTGCGCTGGGTTCATGCACGTTGACCGACATCCTGCCGCCCGCGAGGGCCCCCCTCCCCCCGGCCCCCTCCCCCGCTTCGCGGGAGAGGGGGAGAACTGCAG
>DASTNU010001011.1:0-6201 GCA_035720605.1 Longimicrobium sp.
GCGACGGCGTCCGGCGCCGCCGCCACGCGCTCGGCGAAGAGCGCCGGGATGGAGGCTTCGCGCGGGTACGGGCGCGCCGTGGCGTTCCACTCCTCCACCCCGGCGCGCACCTCCGCGCCGTCCGCCAGCGGCAGGGTGCCCACGCGCGCGTCGGGATCGGCGGCGACGGCCTGCAGCAGGCCCACGTAGTGGTCCGCCAGGCGCCGCACCGTCCCCTCGTCGAAGAGGTCCGCCGCGTACTCCATCCGCCCGCCGATGCCGCCCTCGTCCTCGCGCAGGGTGAAGACCAGGTCGTAGCGGGCGATGCCGGGGTCCACCGGGTCCATCCGCAGCCGCAGCCCGTCCAGCTGCAGCGGCGGCCACGGCGCCGTCTGCAGCGCGAAGACGAGGTTGAAGAACGGCTGGTGGGAGAGGGTGCGCTCCGGCGCCAGCTCCTCCACCAGCCGCTCGAAGGGCATGTCCTGGTGCGCGAAGGCGCCCAGCGCGCTCTCGCGCACCCGCGCCAGCAGCGCGCGAAAGGGCGGATCGTCCGCCAGGCTGGCCCGCATCACCAGCATGTTGACGAAGAAGCCGATCAGCGGCTCCACCTCCGGCTGCGTGCGGTTGGCGATGGGGGTGCCGACCGCGACGTCGTCCTGCCCGCTGTAGCGGTGCACCAGCCCCTGCCACGCCGCCAGCAGCGTCATGAACAGGGTGGCGCCCTCGCGGCGCGACAGCGCGCGCAGTGCGTCGTCCAGCCCCGCGGGGAGGCGAAAGACGTGCACGGCGCCCCGGTGCGTGGGCGTCTCCGGGCGCACGCGGTCCGCGGGGAGGGTGGCGGGGGCGGGGGCGCCGGCCAGGGCGCGCGTCCAGTGGTCCATCTGCTCGCGCAGCCCCTCGCCGGCCAGCTCCTCGCGCTGCCAGACGGCGAAGTCCGCGTACTGCACCTCCAGCTCCGGCAGCGGCGAGGGGAGCCCCCGCGAGAAGGCGCCGTACAGTGCGCCCAGCTCGTGAAAGATCACGCCCAGGCTCCACCCGTCGACCACGATGTGGTGCATGCACAGGACCAGGACGTGCTCCTCGTCGCCCAGGCGCAGCAGGCGGGGGACGAAGAGCGGCCCGCGCGCCAGGTCGAAGGGCCGCGCGGCCTCCTGGCGCGCCAGCCGGTCGGCCTCCGCGCCGCGCGCGTCGGGGGGAAGGTGCGAGAGATCGGTGAGGGGGAGGTCGATCTGCACGCCCGGCAGCACCACCTGCACCGGCTGGCCGTCCACCGCGGCGAAGACGGTGCGCAGCGCCTGGTGGCGGCGGACGATCTCCGCCAGGGTGCGGTGCAGCGCGTCCGCGTCCAGCCGGCCCTGCAAGGTGAAGGTGAGCGCCGCGTTGTAGTACGCGCTCTGCGGCTCCATCTGCTGCATGAACCAGAGCCGCTGCTGTGCGAACGACTGCGGAAACACGTTCGCCCCGCGGGGGGAGACGCGCGGAAGCTCGAGGGTCTGCTCAGTCTGCATGCGTCGGTTCCCGGGAATGCCGCCGATCCCAGGTGTTTCCCCTGTGACCAGTCGTCGTGTTTCCTGGCTTCATCAAGGCAAAGTGCACCAAACGTAAATTTGCGCTAACTGTGTGTACCACAGGTAACAGTTGCCCCTCGCTGCCCTCGCGGTCCATCCGAGAGTGAAACGCCTCCGACGCGAAGGGCAGGCGGTATCCGACCCACCTTCCCCCGCGTTCGGCGAGCAGGACTAAGCGCTTTTTGCGCCTCTATACGCCGGAAATGTATGCCGGAATTCGCTTCTGCAAGTTGCAGAATATCATACCGGAATTCAACCCTGCAGCATCAAAGATGACAAAACCCTGATGGTACGGAAATGCGGAACGTAGCAGAATTCTATGATTCCGCCATTTCTGCACAGACGGTTGAACGGGGCTGAGGCGTGTACCGCGGGCGGGTCGGCGTGCAGCAGGATTTGTCGCGGGAATGAAATTCTCTGCCGATGGCCGATAAAGATCTTTGGTCCCTGCAGGACGTCCGTCATCGGCTTCCCGCTGTCCGCCTTTCGCGCGCCGAGCGATCCCCTCGACCGTGAACGTGGTGGATGGTTCTCGAGATCGCGCATCAGGTGGTCCGGGGGGCTTGCTCCGGCGCGCTCCGGAGACGATCCGGCGAACCGCATCATCTCCCCAAGAAATTTTCGATGGCCCCCTGCCGCGCTTCCATTCCTCTCCCGTTCCCGAAGCAAAGGAAAAAGCATGAGAAAACTCTGCTGCCTCTGCTGACTCTGCGTGAGACCCATTCTTTTGTGGATTCGGAACACCCCGAAGACCGATCTCCATGCGGCGAAAACGACGAGCCGCGGAGGAGCCCGGGCCCCTCCGCGGCTCTCGAACCGCCGTTGCTTTCCCCCTACGCCGTCGCCGGCACGGGCGTGGGGTCGGCGGCAGGCATCTCCTCCACCGTTTCCGCCGGGGCGGGCGCGTCGGGCTTCGCGGCGAGCGGGATCTGCTCGGCGGTGCGGAAGTGGGGGAGCATGGCCACCAGCGCCGTCGCCGTCCACACGAACACGCCCACACCCACCAGCAGCAGCCCGATGCCGCGCGTGGGGCCCACCCCCACCACCGTCCCCAGGCTCCCCGCCAGCGGGCCGCCCTCCACCAGCAGCGGCTTGAACACGGCGTCGGCCAGCACGCCGGCCGTGACGTACGCGATCGGCTCCGTGGACCACACCAGCACCTGGATCACCGAATAGGTGCGGCCCCGGATGTCGTCCGGGATGCGCGGCATCCACAGCGACATCAGGCTGGCGTTGATCACCGGGATGCCCAGGGTGACGCCGAAGATGGCGACCGCCACCAGCGGCACCCACGGACGCGCGCCCATCAGCACCAGGCAGCTCCCCAGCAGCACGCCGTAGCCCAGGATGGCGCCCACCTTGTTCCTGAACCCGCCCGTGACGGTCATCGCCACGCTCCCCGCCAGCAGGCCGAAGCCCATGGCGCTGCCCACCACGCCCAGCGCGCCCGGCCCGGCGAAGCCCAGTACCAGCGGCATGTGCAGCGCCCACACGTAGCCCAGCGACAGGTTCACCAGCGCGAAGAAGAGCAGGTGCGCCCGCAGCGCCGGCTGCGAGCCCACGTACTTCCAGCCGTACGCGGCCTCGCGCAGGATCGACTTCTTCTCGCCCGGCGCCGCCTCCCTGCGCGGGACGGCGGGAAAGCGCACGGCGACCAGGAGCGCCACCGCCACCCCGAAGGTGGCGAGGTCGATCATCATCACCCGCTGCAGCCCGATGGTGGGCACCAGCACGCCGCCCAGCGCCGGACCCACGATCCCCGCCACCGCGCGGCCGAAGTTCATCATCCCGCTGGCGCGGCCCAGCTGTTCCGCGGGGACCAGCTGCGCGGTGCTGGCCATCCACGCCGGCCCCTGGAAGGCGCGGCAGAGGCTGGCGAAGCTCACGGCCACCAGGATGTGCCAGAGCTCCAGCCGCCCGGCGAGGAGCATCGCCGCCAGGAAGAGGGTGCTGAGCGCGGCGCCGGTGTCCGCCAGCATCATGATGCGGCGGCGGTCCCAGCGGTCCGCCAGCGCCCCGGCGAAGGGGGTCGCCAGGATGCCGGGGACCACCAGGCACAGCAGCACCATGGCGAAGGGCGTGGCGGACCCGGTCTTCTGGAAGATCCACACGCCCACGCCGAAGTCGGTGAGGGCCGTGCCCACCATCGACACCATCTGGCCGAACCAGACGATGCTGAAGGTGCGCATCCCGGGGGAAAGGAACTGGGGGAGCTTCATCGGTCTCGCGCGGTGACGGGTTCAGGCAGGGGCGGATGCCACCCCCGCGGCTCGGGGTCGGTGGATGGATCAGGCCGGCTGCGGCTCGGCCAGCGGTGCGCCGATGGCTTCGTCCCCGGCGGTCGCCGCCTGGGCCTCCAGCGTGCGCGCGACCAGCTGGGCCACCTCCGCCGTGTTGGTGACGTCCCAGATGGCGCGCAGGGCGAGCTGCACGCCGAAGCGCTCGTGCAGGCGCCTGACCAGCTGCACCGCCAGCAGCGAGTCGCCGCCCATGTGGAAGAAGTTGTGGTAGATGCCCAGGTTCTCCAGGCCGAAGAGCTCGCGGAAGATCTGCAGCACCCCCGCCTCGAAGTCGTTGCGCGGGCCGAAGAACTTCGGCGGCGTGCGGCCGTGGGCGCCGCGCGCGATGAACTCGTGCGACTCCTGCGTCTCCTCGTCGCGCACGCCCAGCCAGTAGCGCGCGTGGTCCCACGGATAGGTGGGCAGGCGCACGCGCAGCCGCCGCAGCCCCTCGTACAGGGCCGCCCACCTGGGCTCGATGCCCACGTGCCACAGCTCCGCCACGGCGGCCCACAGCGTCTGCTCCTCGCCGGCCGGGTCCTTCGGGTGCGGCAGGGAGTGCAGGATGACCATCCGCTCGTCCCGCGCGGGGTGGCGGCGGGCCAGCGTGGCCAGCCCGCGGCCGGGCCCCGCCTCCAGCAGCACGCGCTCCGGCCGGTCCAGCAGCAGGCGCAGGTTGTCGTCGAAGCGCACGGTGCCGCGCAGGTGCTCCGCCCAGTAGCGCGGGTCCGTGGCCTGCGCGTCGGTGATCCACCCGCCGGTGAGGTTGCTCAGGAAGGGAAGCTCCGGCGCGCGCAGCGCCACGCCGCGCACCAGCGCTTCGAAGCGCGCGACGATGGGATCCATCATCCGCGAGTGGAAGGCGTGCGAGGTGTGCAGCCGCTGGTGGTGGACCTCCCGCGCCTCCATCTCCGCCGCGAAGGCCTCCACCGCCTCCGCCCTCCCGCCGACGACGGTGAGCGCCGGTCCGTTGACGGTGCACCCGTCCAGCTCCGCGGGGAGGATCGCCCGCACCTCCGCCTCCGGGAGGGAGACGGAGAGCATGGCGCCGGGGGGCATCTCCTGCATCAGCGCGCCGCGCGCGGCCACCAGGCGCAGCGCGTCCTCCAGCGACATCACCCCGGCCAGGCAGGCGGCCACGTACTCGCCGATGCTGTGGCCCACGAAGCCGTCGGGCTCCACGCGGCAGCTCCGCCACAGGACCGCCAGCGCGTACTCCACCACGAAGATCGCGGGCTGGGTGAGCGCCGTCTGCGCGAGCCGCTCCGCCGCCGCCTCCCCCGCCCCGCCGGCCGGGTACAGGACGTCGCGCAGGTCCAGCCCCAGCACGGGGCGCAGGATCTCGCAGCACTCGTCCACCACGCCGCGGAAGACGGGCTCGTGGTCGTAGACCTCGCGCGCCATCCCCACGTACTGCGCCCCCTGGCCGGGAAAGAGGAAGGTGACGGGGGTGGCGCGGAACGGGTCCACGTCCGTCCGCACCCGCTCCGGGTCCAGCGTGCGCAGCGCGTCCAGCGCCTCCGCCGCCGTGCGGGCGAGCACGCTGCGGCGGTGCTTCTGCGCGCGGCGCCCCACCTGCAGGGTGTAGGCGACGTCCGCCAGGCTCGCGTCCGGGTTCTCCTCCAGCCAGCGGACCAGGTTCTCCGTGTGCTTCTCCAGCGAGCGGGGCGTGCGGGCGGACAGGATCACCAGGCTCCACGGCCGCCCGGGGGTGGAGGGCTCGCGGGGCGGCGCCTCCTGCAGCACCGCGTGCGCATTCGTCCCCCCGATGCCGAAGGAGCTCACCCCGGCGCGCCGCGGGCCGCCGCCCGGCACCGTCCACTCCCGCAGCCGGTCGGCGACGTAGAACGGGCTTCCCTCGATGCCCAGCCTGGGGTTGGGGGCGGTGAAGTGCAGCGTGGGCGGGATCTGCCGGTGCCGCAGCGCCTGCACCGTCTTGACGAGGCCGGCGACCCCCGCGGCGGCGTCCAGGTGCCCCACGTTGCTCTTGACCGCGCCGATGGCGCACCATCCCTCGCCGCCGTCGGTGCCGAACGCCTCCTTGAGCGCGGTGATCTCGATCGGGTCGCCCAGCGGGGTGCCGGTGCCGTGCGCCTCGACGTAGGTGATGGTGTCGGGGGTGACGCCCGCGACGGCCTGCGCCTCGCTGATCGCCTCCGTCTGGCCGCTCACGCCGGGGGCCAGGTAGCTGGCCTTGTGCTCGCCGTCGTTGTTGACGGCGGTGGCCAGGATCACGGCCAGGACGTTGTCGCCCTCCTCCAGCGCGCGGTCCAGCCGCTTGAGCACCACCACCCCCACCCCGTCGCCTTCCACCGTCCCCTGCGCCCCGGCGTCGAAGGCGTGGCAGTGGCCGTCCGGAGAGAGGATCTCGCCCT
>DASTNU010001012.1:0-2462 GCA_035720605.1 Longimicrobium sp.
GGACGTTCTGGTACCACGCTTCGTCCTTCCCCGCCCCGCCGCTCTCCATCACCATCCGCGCCAGCTGCACGGCCACGTCGTTGGCGATGCGGATGGAGCCGTGGGATTCCGCCTTGCCCAGCGACTCCGGCTCGTTGGTGCCGTGGATGCTGCGCGGGGCGTCGTACACCAGCTGCGCGTGGCCCAGCGGGTTCTTCGGGTCGCCGGGCTCCTTCACCTCCTCGTCCTTGGCCCACTCCTCCTCCGGCGGCGTCCAGCGCGGGTTCCACACCACCTGGCCGATGGTCCACTCCCCCGGCTGCGTGGGCCACTCGCTCGTGCCCACCGCCACCGGGTGGGTGGCGATGCGCTCGTCGTTGCGGTACACGTACAGCTCGCGCTCGGCGACGTTGACCTCCAGCCGCAGGTCCGGCGGCGGAGGCGGCGGGGTGGGTGCGGACTGCGGCGCCGGCGTCGCCTGTCCGGCGGGCGGCTGCTGCGCGGACGCGGATGCATCCCGCGCATTCCCGTCATCGTCGCCGTCGCGGCCCCCGCATCCCCCCAGCCCCAGCACCGCCGCGGCCAGCATGGGAAAGGCAAGCCCTCGCATCGATCGCATCATCCTGATCATCTCCTTGCAGGTGGTCCGCGCCGCTCAGGCAAACCCCGTGCGAGGACGGGATGGCCGCACCCTTGCGAACCGGGAACTGCTCCTTTCCACGCCCGGCTGAGGCACCCATGATCTGCATCCTGCACGGCTACCTGCTGGAAGGCTCGGGAAGCAACCTGTGGACGCGCTCCATCGCGGAGTCGCTGTGCCGCCAGGGGCACGACCTGCACCTGATGGCGCAGGAGAACCACCCGGAGCGCTACGACTTCATCACCGAGGCGCGACGGTACCGCGAAGACGGCGAGGTGGAGACGACCTACCGCCGCGAGCAGGTGCACCCCGGCGCCTGCGTGCTGCACAAGCCCGACCTGGGCGACACGCTCCCCGTGTACGTGTGGGACCGCTACGAGGAGTTCCCCCGCGTGGTGCCGATGGTGGATCTCACCGACGAGGAGGTGGAGGACTACCTGGCGCGCAACGAGCGGGCGCTGCGGCGGATCGTCGCGGAGAACGGCATCACCGCGATGCACGCCAACCACGCGGTGCTGATGTCCGTCGTCGCGCAGCGGGTGGGCCGCGACACCGGCGTCCCCTTCGCGGTGATGCCGCACGGCAGCGCGCTGGAGTTCGCGGTGAGGCGCGACGAGCGCTTCCTGCGGCTGGCGGAGGGGGCGTTCACCGCGGCCCGCCGCGTCTTCGTGATCGGCGACGAGATGCGCGAGCGGGTGCGCGGCATCCTGGGTGCGGTGCCGGAGCTGGAGAGCAAGTTCTCCGGGCTGCACCTGGGGGTGGACACCAGCCAGTTCGAGCCGGTGCCGCGCTCCGGCCGGCGGGCGAGCATCGCGCGGATGGCGGCGTCGCTGCAGGACGTGCCCCGCGGCCGCACCGGCGAGCAGTCGCGCGCCCTGCGCGAACGCCTGCGCGGCGACCTGCAGCCGGAAGAGATGCGGACGCTGTTCGCCGCGGCGGAGCGGGAGTACGAGGGGAAGGCGCCGGACGCGGACGTGGAGGAAAGGCTGGACGCCGTGCGGTGGGAGAGCGAGCCCACGCTGCTGTTCGTGGGCCGGCTCATCAGCACCAAGGGGATCCAGAGCGTGATCGCCGCGCTGCCGCTGATCCTGGCGGCGCGGCCGGACCTGCGGCTGCTGGTGGTGGGGCACGGCCCCCTGCGCGAGCCGCTGGAGGCGCTGCTGTGGGCGCTGGAGCACGGCGAGCGGGCGATGGTGGAGCACGTCGTGGCGCGGGGGCGCGAGCTGGAAGGCGCGCCCCAGGGTGAGACGGGAGGCGTGGAGCTGACCCAGGTGGCGCGGTTCCTGGAGCAGCTGGAGGCGCGCGGCGAGCTGGACGGGTACTACGCGGCGGCGCGGGAGCAGGTGCGGCCGGACCGGGTGGTGTTCACGGGATACCTGACGCACCGCGAGCTGCGCTACCTGTTTCCCTGCTGCGACGTGGCGGTGTTCCCGTCGGTGGTGAAGGAGGCGGGGCCGCTGGTGTTCCTGGAGGCGCTGGCCTCGGGCGCGTTCCCGCTGGGCACCTACTTCGCGGGGATGAAGGCCAGCATCGATTCCGTGGCCGACGCGCTGCCGCCGGAGGACGCGGACGCGATGAAGCTGGACCCGTCGCCGGAGCGCACCGTGGCCGACATCGTCCGCCGCGTGCCCGCCGCGCTGGCCGTGGGCGAGCGGCACCGGGACGTGCTCTACCGGGTCGCCCGCGACCGCTACGACTGGAGCAGCGTCGCCCGCAAGCTGCACGACGAGCTGACCGCGCTGTGAGCCGCGCACCTCGACGTGGGGGTTGCAGGCGCGCGCTCCGGCCAAATCCGCGATGAACCTTCCATGAGCCTCCCGCGAGACCGATTGTCTTCCTGAGG
>DASTNU010001013.1:0-4995 GCA_035720605.1 Longimicrobium sp.
GGCGTCAATACTGTCTAATGAACAGGGCTCACTGCGCGATCGTGGCCCGGCGCTTGCTTGACCGCCGCTCTTCCGTCGTGGCAGGGGGACACCGCATTCGATTGATCTGAACGAACTTAGACCCCGGGTCGGTGTGGCATGGGGGTTGCTCTACCCCTCGGCACGCGAGAGATGGGATTCCGCGGACCGACCTTTGGGGACTTTCGGAGGAGGCGCAGATGAACCGGATCGCGAAGGAGCTGGCCGAGACCCTCCCGCAGCCCAAGGGGCCGTTCACGGATGCCGAGGCGCTCGAACTGCTGATGGCCTACCGCAAGGACCCGTCGAACGTGCCGTGCCCGCTGTGCGGTCCCGACACCATCGAGGTCCTGGCGTTCATCGAGCCGGAGATCGACCCGAACGGGTTCGCGTCGGTCACGCACCCGGAGGGCGAGTACGCCGCGGCGCTGTACTGCCACAAGTGCTACCGCGCGGTGGGGATTCTGGCGGGAACGGGGCGCGAGGTCTGACGGAGTGGTGCGGATGGTGCATGGGGGAGTTGATGTCCGGGTGAGTTGGAGAGTCGGTTCGGGCGGGGCCCTTCCGTTTGAGGGGGCGGGAGGCCCCGGCAGGGTGGGGTGAGGGGGGGGTGCAGGACCCCGGTGCCCTTCGTTGGGGGACGGAGGCCCGGGGAGTTGGTGAAGTGAGGGGGTAGTACAGGGGGGTGAGTAACGAGAAACGGGGCGCTGGGGGGCGCTCCGTTTCTCGTTTTGCGTTCGGCGGATTCTGATGAGCCGGGGTGCAGGGACCGAGGCGGCGAGTCCCCGCGCGGACTCCCCCCGACTGAGCGGGTGAACCCGCCGCAACCAGGGCGGGAAGCCCCGCAAACTGCGCGGGGCTTCACCTGCAGCTTCTTCCAGCATCGAGATCTGTCATCCTGACTCGGGCGTTGCGCGATCCCCGCGTCCGGCGTGCTCCATGGCGTCGGCCGTCTCTTCGGTAAAAGGCTGGCCGGACCAGTCCCGCCTCGATATCATGTCCTCTTGCGGTCGCCCCGCCGGTTTCTCCGCCGTGTCTGCTCACCCTGCCGGTCCGTCATCCCGAATCCCGTCCATGCGCAGAACCCTCCTTCTGCTGGCCCTGCTCACGGGGTGGGCCGCGGCGGCGGCGGCCCAGCCGGCCGGCACCGCCGGCCGGGCCCGATCTGCCGACGCCGCCCTCATGCGTCCGCTGGCCGACACCGCGCTGCGGACGGGGCGTCTTTCCAACGGCCTGACGTATTTCGTGCGCCCGGACCCCGACTCGTCGGGGCGCGCGGAGCTGCGGCTGGTGATCGGCGCCGGCTCCGCGCTGGAGGACGCCGACCAGCACGGCGTGGCGCACCTGCTGGAGCACATGGCGTTCACCGGCACCCGCCGCTTTGGCCGGGACGAGATCGTGGGCTACCTGGAGCGGCTGGGGATGCGCTACGGCGCCGACCTGAACGCGTACACGGACCGCGACGCCACCGTCTACCGGCTCACCGTTCCCACCGACGTGGAGGGCGCCCTGGAGCACGGGCTGGACGTGATGGCCGACTGGGCGTGGGCCATCACGCTGGATTCCGCGGAGCTGGCCCGCGAGCGCGGCGTGGTGATCGAGGAGTGGAGGTCCGAGCGCGGCGCCCAGGCGCGCATCGACGACCGCGAGGAGGCCTTCCTCTGGGCGGGATCTCCCTACGCCCGGCCCGTGATCGGCGATCCCGACGCCATCCGCGCCTCCGACGTCGGGCGCGTGGCGCGCTTCTACCGCGACTGGTACCGGCCGGAGCTGGCGGCGGTGGTCGCCGTGGGCGACTTCGACCCGGCCCGGGTGGAGCAGCTCATCCGCGACGGGTTCGGCGCGTGGCCTTCGCCCGCTGCCGCCCGGCCGCTGCCGCCGCCGCCCTCGCTGCTGGGCCGCGGCGCGCGCTACCTGGTCACGCCCGATCCCGAGCTCGCGAACGCAGCGGTCAGCGTGTGCTGGATGCGGTCCGCGGCTCCCCTCGCCACCCTGCAGGAACGCCTGGACGACGTGGGGATGCGGGTGGGCGTCTCCATGCTGAACCGGCGGCTGGCGCTGGCGGCCACCCGGCCGGGGGCACCCTTCGTGGGCGCCGTTGCGTGGCACGACGAGCCGGTGCGCGCGGTGCGGCTGCTCTGCCTTTCCGCGCAGGCGCCCGCCGGCGGCGCCGTGCAGGCGCTGGCGGCGGTGCTGGCGGAGGCGGAGCGCGCGGCGCGAGACGGGTTCACGGACACCGAGTACGAGCGGGAGCGGTCCGAGCGCAGCCGCCTGAGCTTCGACGCGCTGCTGGGCGGGGTGCAGGACGGCGAGACGGCGGACGCCTACGCGGAGGCGTTCCTCGCCGGCCGGACACCGGTGATGCCGGGGAACCAGACCCGGTTCGACAATCGGGCGCTGCGCGACATTACCGTGAACGAGGCGAGCGCCCGGACGCGGGAGTGGATGCGCGCGCCCGACCGCGTGGTGCTGGTGAGCGTCCCCGGCGCCGCGGGAGCGCCGCTCCCGGCGGAGGAGCGGCTGGCGCAGGTGGCGGACTCGGTGGCGGCGGCCCCGCTGGAGGCGTACGCCGAGACGGCGACGGCCGGGGTGCTGATGGCGCACACGCCCAAGGCGGGCCGCATCGTCCGCGAGGACTCCATCCCCGAGATCGGCGTCTGGCGCTGGACCCTTTCCAACGGCCTCCGGGTGGTCCTGCGCCCGGACACCACCCGGCGCCGGGTGCACCTCGTGGCCACCAGCCGCGGCGGGCTGTCGCGGGTGCCGGACAGCCTGTTCGTGCACGCCCTGCTGGCGCCCATCGTGGTGCAGGCCGGCGGACTGGGCGGCCTTTCGGCCGAAGACCTGGAGCGGACGCTGGAAGGGAGGCGGGTGGAGCTGCAACCCTTCCTGGACGCATGGGAGGAGGGGGTTCGCGGGTCGTCGTCGGGCGGTTACCTGGACGTCCTCTTTCAGCTGGTGCACCTGCACTTCACCGCGCCGCGCGTGGACACCGCGGCCTGGAACGTGACCGCGCACCGGGTGCTCGAGATCCTGCGCGCCGTCCACGCCGATCCCACCAGCGCGCTGGGCGACACCCTGCGGGCGCTGCTGGGCACCGAGGATCCGCGCGAGCGCTCCATCGTTCCCGACGACGTCATGCGGGTGGACCCGGCGCGCGCGGTGGCGGTGTTCCGCGAGCGGTTCGCCAACGCCTCCGACTTCACCGTCTACCTGGTGGGGGATCTGAACCCCCAGGCGGTGCGCCCGGCGGTGGAGCGGTACCTGGCCAGCCTCCCCGGCTCGGGCGCGCGCGAGCTGCCGCGCGACCTGGGGAACCGGCTGCCGGCCGGGGTCTCGGTCCGCACCGTGCGCGCGGGGCGCGAGGCCGTGGGGGTGGTGGTGATCGTCTTCAGCGGCGAGGCGCCCTTCACCCGCGAGGCGCGGTCGGAGCTGGAAAGCATGGCGATGGTGCTGGAAGGCCGCCTGCAGACCCGGCTTCGCGAAGAGCTGGGGCTGGTGTACGACCAGGCGGTGATGTCGAACATGGGCGCCCGTCCCGTCCCGTGGTACCATGTGACCATCGGCGTTCCCGCCGCGCCCGAACGGCTGGAGGAGGTGGCGGGCGTGGTGTTCGCCGTCGTGGACAGCCTGCGCGCCCACGGCGCGACGGACGACGAGGTGCTGCGCGTGCGCGAAGCGGCGCGGCGCGCGCACGAGGAGCAGCTGCGGGACAACGCATTCTGGGCCGACGAGCTGCGGACGGCGGACGAGAACGGGTGGGACCCGCGCGCCATCGACGATCCGCCGCCTTCCGCCACCCTCACCCCCGAGCGGGTGCGCAAGGCGGTGCGCGCGTATCTGGCTCCCGACCGCTACGTCCAGGTGATGCTCGTGCCCGCGGACGCCGACACCCCTCCTCCCTGAGCCCGGTTTCCAGCGAAGAACGTTTCACGCGGAGGTCGCGGAGGAAGAACGAGGACGCGGAGAGCCACGATTGGCTCTCCGCGTCCTCCTTTCGCCCCGCCCTTCCGCGTGACGCCGTCCGTCGTCTCAGCGCGTGGCGCGCAGCTCGCCGGACAGCAGCGTCATCGGGCCGAAGCTGAGCTGGCGCAGCAGGCCGGCGTCCACGCCGACTGTGCCGTCCAGCGAGTAGTTGATGGCGCGCCCCGTCAGCGCGTTGCGGGCGACCTCCGCCAGCCCGGGCAGGTCGTTGAAGTCCAGCGCGATGTCGATGGGCACCAGCGCCTCGCCGCCGGCCTGCAGCGGCACGCCGAGCGGAAAGTCCACCCGGGCCGCGTCGCGCCCTTCCAGGCGCAGGCTTCCCACCAGCCGGGTGAGGGTGAGCCCCACCGGGTTGGGGTTGCCCACGCGGGCGTAGAGCCGCACCGCCGCGCCGCCCGCGGGGCGCTCGAAGCTGGGCGCCAGCAGCCGCAGGTGCGCCTGCTGGCTGCCGTCTACCCGAAAGCTGGGGGGCTGCAGCATGTTCTCCAGCCCCATGCCGGCGCACCCGGACAGGGCGACCATCATCATCATCGGCAAAAGCGCCGTCCTGGCCGTGGCTCTCATCTTCTTCTCCCGCAAATGGTTGCGCCGTCGTACCCGGTAGACGCGCGCGGTGATCCGGCGTCACCGCGCTGCAAGGAGGGGGCCGGGTAGTGCCGGGGGTTGGTGCCGTGCGGGGGGAAGGAGAGGACCGCAGGGTTCCCACTGCGCCCGCGGGGGCCCTCTCCCCCCCGTCTGCGCCGCTCGTTCCTCGCGGCTCGACGGCGACCCCTCCCCCGACTTCGGGGGAGGGGTGGTGGAGGCGGGTCTCGTGCATCGCGGGTGGCTCGGTGCGAGGGGCGGGCGCCCCCCATCCCCGGCCCTTCTCCCACAAACTGCGTGGGGGAAGGGAGAACGGAAGGATCGTTCCGGAGCGGGATCGAATTCTCCCCCTCTCCGCGAGGAACGAGCGGGAAGGGGGCCGGGGGGAGGGGCCCCGGCGGACGCAGTGCG
>DASTNU010001014.1:0-16008 GCA_035720605.1 Longimicrobium sp.
GGTTTACCCCGGGCCCGAATCCGCGTAAGTTTATGCGCGACAGGCGTTCCCGGCTCCGGGCGCCCGGCATCGTTCATCCCCGCAGCCTTCCTTCGCGATGTACCCCATCCTCTTCAAGATCGGCAGCTTCACGGTCACCAGCTTCGGCGCGTCCATCGCGCTGGCGTTCCTGGCGGCGGCATGGCTCGCGGCGCGTGGCCTCAAGCGCGAGGGCGAGAACCCGGAGCACGCGTGGGACCTGGCGGGGTGGGCGGCCATCTGCGGCATCCTGGGCGCCAAGTTCTACTACCTGATCCTGCACTTCAACGAGACCGCGCTCGATCCGTGGGGCGCGCTGCTGTCGCGCTCGGGGCTGGTGTGGTACGGCGGGTTCATCGGGGGGGCGCTGGGGGTGCTGTTCCGGCTGTGGCAGCTCAAGCTGCCGGTGTGGAAGTTCGCGGACGTGATCGCGCCGGCGCTGGCGCTGGGGTACGCCATCGGCCGGCTGGGCTGCTTCCTGGTGGGCGACGACTACGGCGGGCCGAGCGATGCGCCGTGGGCCGTCGCCTTTCCGCAGGGGGCGCCGCCCTCCACGGCCGGCAGCCTGCGGGCGTTCGGCGTGGACGTGCCCGCCTCCATCCCCGACGGCACGGTGATGGCCGTGCACCCCACCCAGCTGTACGAGGTGGGGATGACGCTCATCATCCTGGCGATCCTCATCCGCCTGCGCCCGCGGCTGGCGGCGGTGCCGGGGCAGCTGTTCCTGGTGTGGCTGTGTCTGGCCGGCGTGGAGCGGTTCATCGTGGAGATCTTCCGCGCCAAGGACGACCGTTTCCTGGGCGTGTTCTCGGTGGCGCAGCTGATCAGCCTGCTGATGATCGCGACGGGGATCGCCTTCTGGTTCGCGCTGCAGCGCCGCAGCGAGCGGGTGCCGGCGAAGGTGGCACGCGCCTGATCGAACGGACCGCGGAGCGCACGCGCTCGATCGGCCGGCCGGCGGAGCAATTCCGCCGGCCGGCTTTTTCGTGCGGATGGGGGACGATCGACCATGCGCCCGACTCGGACTCCCGGGGCACCACACCGGCCTCGCGCCCGGTGGTTGAAAACCGCTGCGTGAACGCCGGCCTCGCGCCCGGCGGTTGGAAACCGCTGCTGGAAAATCACGAAATCCGGTTGAAAACCGCTGCTGGAAAATCACGAAATCCGCCTTCGCGGATTGCGAGAGGCGGATTTCGAGGGCTCTGGCCGGCCCGGCGCTACGGGAGAGCAGATCCTTCGGTCGGCGCCAGGCATCGAGCCGGACGCATGGATCGCGCGGTGCCTCCCTCAGGATGACAGGCCGTTGTGTCACATGCAGTTGAAGCCCCGCGCAGTTTGCGGGGCTTTCCGCTGTCGTTGCGGCGGGTTCACCCGCTCAGGGCGCGGAGGTCGCGGAAACGCTCGGTCTTCCACATCCTTCCGCACTCACGCACTCACGCACTCACGCACTCACGCACTCACGCACTTATCCCCCAGGCCGCAGCGTCATCCGGCTCACCGCGCGGCGCTCGGCCTTGCCGCGGTCCAGCGGGATGAGCCACAGGCGTCCGGTGCGCCAGAGCGGGGTCTGGTCGCGGTAGTGGGCGGAGAAGGGGATGCCGCTCTGCCCGCTGGGGATCACGAACCCGCCGGAGCCGTCCGGATCCCCCATGTCCACCACGTGCCGCTGGCTGGACCCGTACGAGTTGCGGAACGGCGGCTCGCGTCCGCTCCACCCGCTCACGTTCACCGTGTAGAACGACCCCGCGTTGGGGAACGGGCCGATGTTCAGGCGGAAGGCGCGGTTCAGCATCTGCACCACCCCCATCGGGTGGCCGATGGTGGTGGTGTGCAGCTCGCCCCAGCGGCGCTGGCCCACGCTCTCCGCCGCGGCGCGCATCGCCTCCACGGCCAGCTCGTCCAGCGTCTCCGTCCTTTCCGTGCTCACGTCGTCCACCCAGGCGCCGCCGCCCTGCGCCAGGATGCGGTCCAGCGAGCTGCGCGGAAAGTACACCTCCTTCCCGCGGTACTCGTCGTTCCCCACGCGCGTGCGCAGCGCCTCGAACCAGGTGTAGAAGAGCGCCGCCCCGCGCGAGTCCACCCGCGCCTCGCCGTTCCACGCGCGCAGCTCGCGGGCGGCGTCGGGAAGCCGGGCCCGCTCCGCCGCCTGCACCGCGCGGGGCAGGTGGCGCAGGGCAAAGGCGTCGCGCACGTCCATCTGCTGGCGCGCCACGTCCGCCGCGGTCAGGTCGCGCCCCGCCTCCACCAGCTGCCGGATGCGCACCGCCCGCCACGGCTCCGCCCAGTTGCCGGTGAGATGGTACGGGTACGCCGCCCCCAGCTGCCGGTTGTTCGCCGTGACGACGAAGCCCTCTGCCGGGTCCAGGACGTGCGGGTGCTGGTCGAACGACAGCCACCCCGTCCAGTCCGCCTCCCCCGTCCACCCGGGCGCGGGAAGGAGCCCGTCGCCGCCGCGGCGGATGGGGACGCGTCCGCCCATCCAGTAGCCGATGCGCCCCTCGCGGTCGGCGAACACCACGTTCTGGTGCGGGTTGTTGAAGCCCCGCAGGGCGCGCGTGAACTCCTCCGCGTTCCGCGCCGTGTTCATCCCCACCAGCGCCGCCACCTCGGTGGAGGGCTCGTACGCCGTCCACTGCATCGCCAGCACGCGCTCGCCGCCGCGCTCCTCCACGTCGGAGAGCACGGGACCGTGACGCGTCCAGCGCACCGGGTGCACGACGCGCTCCCCGCCCTTCACCTGGATGGTCTCCGGGCGCACGGTCATCTCCGCCCAGCCACCCGGGGTGCGGTAGCGGTCGGGATGCGACGGGTCGACCTCCTCCACGAAGAAGTCGACGTCGTCCACCATGGCGTTGGTGTACCCCCACGCCACCCGCTGGCTGTGCCCGGCGACGACCACGGGGACGCCCGGCAGCGTCATCCCCGCGACGTCGAACGCGCCGCCGTGCAGGGCGGCCAGGTACCAGATGGCCGGCGCGCGCAGCGACAGGTGCATGTCGTTGGCGAGGATCGGCTTTCCCGACCTGGTCCGCGAGCCGCCGATCACCCACGAGTTGGACGCGTGCGACGCGGAGGCCGCCTCCAGCAGCTCCAGCGCCAGCTTCGGCGCGTGGGGAAGGGGCACGGCGCCGGAGACGCGCGGGGTGGGCGGCGGCACCGTCCCCGCCGCCGGCGCGGGTGCGGTGCGGGGGCCCTGCCACCGGGCGTCCGCGCCCAGGATGGTGACGCCGGAGTCCGGATAGAAGGGGAAGACGTCGCGCGCCAGGCCGGCGCCCACGGCGTCCACGGCGCGCTGCAGGTCCAGCCCCAGGTTCCAGTCCGCCAGGTCCCACGCCATGATCTTGGCGATGGAGAGCGAGTTGCGGACGGTCCACGGCTCCGGGCGAAAGCGCAGCGTCACGAACTCCGGGGGCAGCGGCCCGCGGTGCGTGCGGATCCACGCGTTCACGCCGTCCGCGTACGCCTCCAGCATCCGCCGGTGCTCGGGGGACAGCCGCGCCTCGTTCTCCGCCGCCGCGCGCCCCAGGCCGATGGTGCGCAGGAACCTGTCCGTGTCGAGGACGTCCGGGCCCAGGATCTCCGCCAGCCGCCCGTCCGCCGCGCGGCGAAACATCTCCATCTGGAAGAGCCGGTCCTGCGCGTGGACGTAGCCCATGGCGCGGAACAGGTCCTCCTGGTTGCGCGCCCACACGTGCGGCACGCCCAGCGAGTCGCGCCACACCTCCACCGGGTCGTGGAGCCCCGCCAGCGCGGCGCCGCGCGAGGGGTCCGGCTGCGAGCGCCCCAGCCACCAGCGTCCGCCCAGCAGGATGACGAGCAGCAGCGCGAACAGCCCGCCGAGGAGGTAGAGCAGCTTCTTGAGCATGGGAAGGCGAGGGTGGGACGGGGGACGGCGTCCGGGGGATGCGTGAGAATGCGTCGCGCGGGCGGGTGCGGTCAAGCGGGACGGATGAGAGGAGGAGATCGATGGATACGGAAAGGCAGGAATCTCACTGGCGTCCGCGGGGGCCCTCTCCCCCGCCGTCTGCGCCGCTCGTTCCTCGCGGCTCGACGGCGACCCCTCCCCCAACTTCGGGGGAGGGGTGGTTGGGGGAGGTTCGGAGTGTCGAGGCTGGTTCGGTGCGTGGGGAAGGCGCCCCCCCACAAACGGCGTGGGGGGAGGGAGAACGGCAGAAGCGATCCGAAGCGGGATCGAATTCTCCCCCTCTCCCGCTGCGGGAGAGGGGGTCGGGGGGTGCGGGTCCCCCCTTCGTGCCGTTGCAGCAGCGGTTTCAACCGCCGGGAGGGGGCGTGCGGGCGCGGCAAGATCCTGGTCGCAGCACCTCCGCAGCTCTCCCCCTCTCCTCGCGCGGTTTGCGAGGGGCGGGGGCCGGGGGGAGGGGTCCCTACCTCGCCGTGCCCTCGCCCAGCAGCGGGTACCCCTCCGATCGCGCGATGTAGGTGGCGGCGGTGATGTCGCCGGCCACGTTCAGCGTGGTGCGGCACATGTCCAGGATGCGGTCCACGCCGAAGATGATGGCGATGAGCTCCGGGTTCACCCCGATGGTCGCCAGCACCAGGATGATGAACGGGATGGACCCCGACGGCACCCCCGCCGTGCCGATCCCCCCCAGGATGGCCAGGTACGCCACCGTCACCTGCTGCGCCAGCGACAGGTCCACCCCCGCCACCTGCGCCAGGAACAGCACCGTCACCCCCTCGTAGAGCGCCGTGCCGTTCTGGTTGGCCGTGGCGCCCACGGTGAGCACGAACGAGTTGATCTGCGGCGGCACCCCCAGGTTCCGCTCCGTCACCCGCAGCGCCGTGGGAAGCGTGGCGTTGGACGACGAGGTGCTGAACGCCGTGATCATCACCGTGCGGATGCGCCGGAAGAACTCCAGCGGCGAGATGCGGGAAAGAAAGCGCACGGAAAGGGAGAACACGACGAACATCTGGATGGCCAGCCCCAGCAGCACCGTGGCCATGAACCAGGCCAGCGTGGCCAGCAGGTCCAGCCCGAACCCGGCCGTGGCGGCGAAGAGCAGCGCGAACACCGCGTAGGGCGCCAGCTTCAGGATGATCTCGATGAGCTTCACCGAGATCTCGAAGAGCGACTCCATCACCCTGATGAACGGCGCCGCCACCTCCCGGCGCACCAGCGCGGCCGCCACCCCCAGGAACAGGGCGAAGAACATCAGGTGCAGCAGGTTGGGCGTATCCCCCGCGACGGCGGCGATGGGGTTGGCGGGGACCAGCGTCTCCACCACCTGCGTCAGCGCGGGCTTGTCCGCTGCCTCGTTCGCCTGCGCGGCGGCCACGCGCTCCTGCGCCTGCGTGCCGAAGCGCGCTTCCAGCGCCGCCGCCGTCTCGGGCGCCAGCCGCTCGCCCGGGCGCAGGGCGTTGGAGAGCCCGATGCCGATGGCGACCGAGATGGCGGAGAAGACGAGCGTATACGCCAGGGTCTTGATCCCCACCCGCCCCAGCCGCCGCACGCTCCCCAGCCCGGCCACGCCGACGACCAGCGCCGAGAAGATCAGCGGCACCACGATCATCAGCATGAGCCGCAGAAAGAGCGCGCCCACGGGCGAGGCGATGTTCGCCACCACCCACTGCAGGCGCGGGTGGTCCGCGCCCAGCAGTGCGTTGGCCAGCAGCCCCGCCGCCGCCCCCAGCACCAGCCCCAGGAAGATCTTGGTGTGCAGCGCCATCCCCCGGGAAGCGTCCGGCGTCGCGTCGTCCAGGTCGGTGGAAAGCGGCCGTTCGAACGCGTCGGGGGCCGGCGGCGTCTCCGGCTGATTCGGTTCGTCCATCCGTCTGCCGTTCGTCTGCGGAAAAAAGGCCGAGCGCGCATCCGTACGCGCCCGGGATCCGGCCGCCCACCCGGGGCGGCCGCCCTGCCCAACCCGTCCATCCGTCGCGGGGGATGGACACGTACCCGCGCGGGGAGGATAAGGTGCGCGTGGCCGGAACGCGATGCTTGTACGACCGCGCGGTCGAAGTAGATTGCCGCACGCGTGTGGAGTTCACACCGTGGTGTCCCTTCCAACCCGGAGGTCTCCATGAACCGACTCGCGGCGCTTCCCGTTCTCCTGCTGGCCGCCTGCACGCCGGCCACACAGTCTTCGGACGGGGCTGGCGCGATGCCCCCGCCCGCGCCGCCCCCGCCCGCGATGGCCGCGCCCAGCATCCTCGGCGACTACACGGTGGCGATCGCGGCCGCGGACGTTCCCGCCTCGGCGCCGGCGGAGATGCGGGACGGGCTGGTGGGCAGCTGGCGGATCGCGTTCCACGGCGGAAACCACTTCGTGGTGAACTACAACGGGCAGGACGTGGTGCAGGGCCACTACCAGCTCAGCGGCAACCAGATCATGTTCGGCACGGGAGAGACGGGTGCCTACGCCTGCAACACGCCGGCGACCTACAACTGGGCGAGGAACGGCAACCAGCTCACCTTCACCCTCGTGGGCGCCGACGCTTGCGACGGGCGCGAGATCGTGCTCACCTCGCGGCCCCTGACCCGCGCGCCGTAGGCGGATCACGGAAAGCAGGATGGTGAAGAACCCCGGCCGGAGCGCTCCGGCCGGGGTTCTTCGCGTGCCGCGGTGCCATCGTCAGATGGCGCAGAGGCACTCGTCGCCCCAGCACTCGCCGCTGGCGAACGGGCCGAAGCGCGCCTCGCAGTAGTGGTTGCACTTGACGGGATCACAGGTGGGCGGGGCCTTCGCCTGTCCCGGCCGCGCGAACGCCTCCGCCGCGCCGAATCCCAGGCTCCCGGCGACCATCGCCGCGAGCAGCCCGCCGTGCACCTTCCTGCCGATTCCGCTCATCCTGCACCTCCGAGCTTACGGGTTTCCGCCTGACGCGCCGCCGGGGCGGCGCGGGGGCGGGGAATCGCTGCAAATCCCGTCCCGCCTCTCCTCCACCTCCTCCCATCACTCCATCACCCCTTCACCCTTTCACCCTTTCACCCTTTCACCTTGTCACCCCTTCACCCCTTCACCCCCGCGGGGTTGAGACGCGCACCCGGCGGGCGTTATGTTACGAGACTCGCACCCTTCGCAAGCCCGGAACTGACCGATACATGCGCGCCGACGAAATCCGCTCCCGCTTCCTCGACTACTTTGCGCGGCAGGACCACTCCGTCCAGCCGTCGTCCAGCCTGGTGCCCAGGGAGGACCCGACCCTGCTGTTCACCAACGCGGGGATGGTGCCGTTCAAGAAGGTGTTCCTGGGAATGGAGGAGGTGCCGTTCCGCCGCGCCGCCACGTCGCAGAAGTGCGTGCGCGCCGGCGGCAAGCACAACGACCTGGAGCAGGTGGGCGTCACGGCGCGGCACCAGACCTTCTTCGAGATGCTGGGCAACTTCTCGTTCGGCGACTACTTCAAGCGCGACGCCATCCGCTTCGCCTGGGAGCTGATGACGGTGGACTTCGGCATCGACCCCGAGCGGCTGTGGGTGACCGTGCACCACAGCGACGACGAGGCGCGCGCGCTCTGGCAGGAGATCACGGGCATCCGCCCGGAGCGCATCTTCGGCCTGGGCGACAGGGACAACTTCTGGCAGATGGCCGACACGGGCCCCTGCGGCCCCTGCTCGGAGATCCACTACGACCGCCGGCCGCCGGGGCGCCTGGGCACGGCGGTGACGCGCGAGGAGTTCGAGGATCTCACCGAAAAGGGCGAGATCCTGGAGTTCTGGAACCTGGTCTTCATGCAGTACGACCGCGACGCGGACGGCGTGCTGCACCCGCTCCCCGCGCCGTGCGTGGACACGGGGATGGGGCTGGAGCGGCTGACCAGCATCCTGCAGGGGGTGGACACCAACTACCAGACGGACCTGTTTACCGACATCATCGCCCGCGCGGTGGAGGTGGTGGGCGTGCCGTACGAGTACGAGACGGAGCAGGGCGTCAGCTACCGCGTGCTGGCGGACCACGCGCGGGCGACGGCGTTCCTGCTGGCCGACGGCGTCTTTCCGTCCAACGAGGGGCGCGGCTACGTGCTGCGCCGCATCCTGCGCCGCGCGGTGCGCCACGCGTGGCTCCTCGGCCGCCGCGAGCCCACGCTCGTCGAGGTGGTGGAGGCGGTCATCGACCGGATGGGCGTGGCGTATCCGGAGCTGATGGCGCGCCGCGAGTACATCACCCGCAACACCCGGGCGGAGGAGGAGCGCTTCCTGGCCACCATCGAGGCGGGGATCAAGCTCTTCGACCAGCTCGCCCCCGCCGGCGGATCGGGGACCATCCCCGGGGCGGACGTCTTCAAGCTCTACGACACCTTCGGCTTCCCCGTCGATCTCACCGAGCTGATGGCGCGGGAGCGGGGCTACGGGGTGGAGCTGGAGGGCTTCGAGCGGGCGCTGGAGGCGCAGCGCAGCCGCAGCCGCGCCGACCGCGCCGCGTCGGGGATCGGCGTGGAGGCGGACGCGTTCGCCATGGGGTGGGAGGAGGTGCCGGGGACGGAGGGGGCGGAGCAGGAGTTCGCGGCGTACCGCGCCACCTCGCTGGAGACGGAGGTGCTGGCGTACCGGCGGATGGAGGACGGCCGCCTGGCGCTGCAGCTGCGCGAGAACCCGTTCTACGCCGAGAGCGGCGGCCAGGTGAGCGACCGCGGCCACGTGATGGGCGAGGGGTGGACGATGGCCGTCAACGAGGTGCGCAAGGTGGCGGGGCGCGTGGCGGTCGTGGGCCCGGTGGAGGGCGACTTCCTTCCCGGCCGCGTGGCGGCGACGGTGGAGGAGCCGGCGCGGCGCGACACGGAGCGCAACCACACGGCCACGCACCTGCTGCACGCGGCGCTGCGCCGCGTGCTGGGCGAGCACGTGCACCAGCAGGGCTCGGTGGTGGAGCCGGGGCGCCTGCGCTTCGACTTCGCGCACACGGGGCCCATGACGCCGGAGCAGATCGGCGAGGTGGAGGCGCTGGTGAACGAGGCCGTCTGGGCCAACGACGACGTGCGGGTGCACCAGATGGGCTACCAGGACGCCATCGGCCGGGGCGCGATGGCGCTGTTCAGCGACAAGTACGGCGACGTGGTGCGGGTGGTCGAGATCCCCGGCGTGTCGATGGAGCTCTGCGGCGGCACCCACGTGCGGTCGACGGGGCAGATCGGCCTCTTCCGCATCGTCTCGGAGAGCGGCGTGGCGGCGGGGGTGCGGCGCATCGAGGCGGTGACGGGGCGCGAGGCCTTCGAGCGTGCCCGCCGCGACGAGCGTACCCTGCGCGAGGCCGCCGCGCTGCTGCGGACGAAGGAGGAGAACCTGCTGTCGCGCATCCAGCAGGTGGTGGAGCAGACGCGGGAGCTGCAGAAGCAGCTGGACCGGGCGCGCACCGCCGGCGGCGCGGACGTGGTCTCCACGCTGCTGGACGGCGCGGTGTCGGTGGACGGGGTGCGCGTGGTGGCGTCCGGCGGCGCGTTCGGCGGCGTGGACGAGATGAAGTCGCTGGGCGACGTGCTGCGCGAGCGGTTGGGGAGCGGCGTCGCGGTGCTGGCGGAGACGGAGGGGGACAAGCCGATGATCGTCGTGGTGGTGACGGACGACCTGATCCGGCGGGGCATCCGCGCCGACGCCGTGGTGCGCGAGATCGCGGCGCAGGTGGGCGGCAAGGGCGGCGGCAGGCCCCACATGGCGCAGGCCGGCGTGGGCGATCCCGCCCGGCTGGCGGAGGCGCTGCGGAGCGTGCCCGACGTGGTGCGCCCGCTGCTGGCGGCGGGCGCGGCGGCGTGACCCCCGCCGAGGCGTGGATCCGCGCGCGGCTGCCGGGCGCGCCGCCCGCGCTGCTGGGCGCCATGCTCGCCGCGCTCCCCGAGGATTCGCACCAGCCCGTGGCGGACGCGCTCGCGGAGGGCGGCCTGCGGCTGTACGGAGAGCTGCTGCGCGGCGGCGAGGGCGCACGCCGCGAGGACGCGCTCCCCCTGCTCGCCGCGGACGCGCTCTTCACCCACGCGCTGGAAGCCCAGGCGGAGGACGATCCCGACGCCGTCTCCGCGCTGGCCGAGCGCATCGGTGCGGCGGGTGCGCTGGCGGAGCTGGCGGGCTGATACCAGGTCCTGGAAAAGAATGCCCCACGCAGAGTCAGCGGAGGAAGCAGAGTGGTCCCTTGCACAACCAAACTCTGCTGACTCTGCTGACGCTGCGTGAGGTTCTCCTTTTCTCGGATCTGGTGTAACGCTGCGTCGAAACGTCACTCCCCGACCACGAAGGTGTTCGCCGCGCGGCACGTCTGCGGGTCCGCCGGCGGCCTGGAGCGGTGGGCGGTGATGCGCGCGCCCACCAGCGGCGCGCCGTCCGCGCGCAGCTCCGCGCGGTGCAGGCGACCCGTCGTATGCATGCGCACCGGCGGTCCGACCCTGCCGTCGGCGAAGACCGGCGCGGCCAGCATCGTCGCGGCCGGCGACCGGACCGCGCGCGCGACCATCACCTGCGCCGTCCCGCGCGCCGGGAAGCTCAGCCGGAGCGCCGCGCCCGCGTCACAGTAGCGCCAGGCGGCGGCCGCGGGCCGGGCCGCGTGGGAGCCGGCGCGCGCGGCGGCGTTCTCGTAGAGCGAGAAGGTGAGGCCGGCGCCTCCCTCCCAGCGCGCGCGGGCCAGCCGCAGCAGCGCCCCGTGCTGGTATACCCAGGGCGCGGGGGAGTCGAGCGGGCCGGCGTCCGGGCACTCGTACGAGTGCCCCACCACCACCCACCGGTGCCGGCGCAGCTCCCCGGTCCACCAGGGAGTGCGGTCCATCCGCCCTTCGCACGGGACCGGGTGGAGCATGGTCGCGGGCCGCTGGCGCGCCGCCACGACGTACGTGCTCCAGTAGCCGCCCAGGAGAGGCGCGCCGGGCGCCCGCGCCTCCAGGCGGGCGGCCAGCCTCGCCGGTGCGTCCGGGCGCGCCCCGGACGCCGCCGGCACCCGCAGCACACCCGCCGCCAGCCCCGCGGCCCCCGCGAGCGCGAGCACCCCGCGCCACCGGCGCGCCAGCGCGGGCAGGCTCGCCGCGAGGCCCGCCAGCGCGAGCAGCCCGGCCAGCGTCCCGAACACGAAGACGAGCGAGAAGTAGCGGTCGTGGAACCGGTTGACGCGCACGTGGCGCACCAGGACGAACACCGGCAGCTGGGCGGCCGCGATCGCCCAGCAGGCGAGCACCAGCGCCGCTCCCTCCACCCGCCACCCGGGCACCCGCCCGCCGCGCGCCCGCCAGAGCACGACCGCGGCGGCGCAGGCCCCGGCCGTCGCCACCACCAGCAGGGGCATGGAAGCGGACGTGGCCAGTGCCTTCACGACCTGCCGCGCGTTGTCCGCCAGGTGTCCCCGGTCGAGCACCAGCCCGGTCCGGAACTCCTTCCCGAACCGCGCCTGGGCGTAGTGGTAGAAGGCGGTGCGCAGCACCCGCTCGGCGAGGATGCCCGCGCCCAGGACCAGCCCTCCCTCCCCCAGCCTCCGGAGCACGGAGCGCCCCGGCGCCGGATCCAGCGCGCGCGCCCGGACGGCTTCGACGCCGGCGACCATCAGGAGCATCTGCCCGCTCAGGGGCGAGGTCCAGTGCGCGAGGAACGCGGCGAAGGCGGTGGCGGCGCGCAGACCCCACCGGCCCCGCCCGGCGGGTCCGGGCCGCTCGGCGAGCCTGCGGAGCCCCCACCAGGCGAGCATCAGGGTGGTGATCTGCCAGGCGTAGGGATGCGCGGCGTCGAAGAGGCTGAAGCGGGAATCGGAGTTGCCCACCAGGACGGCGGCCAGCAGACCCCCCGCCGCCCATCCCCAGGCTCCCGCGAGGCGCGCCATCACCACCGCCGCCATCAGCACCCATGCCGCCGCCGCCAGGTGCAGCCCCGCGTAGTCGAAGGTGTGCCCGAAGAGCTGGCCGGCCGCCCGAAGCAGCAGCAGGTGCCAGGTGCCCAGCCGGTCCTGGCCCCAGTAGTAGGCGTCGAAAAGGCTCCACTCCCGGGCGCGCATCATCAGCACCGGGATGGCCAGGTCGGAGTTGAAGGCCGACGGGCGGATGAATGCGCGGCTGACCCACGGCGCGGCGAGCACGGGCAGGCACGCCAGGGCTGCGGGCAGGAGCCGGGACCACCCGCCCGCGCGAGGGACCGCCGCAAGCGTTCCCTGCACCCGCCGGCGCTGCTCCCCGATCACGTCGGCGGGCGTGCCGCTGGTCGTCGTCGAGCTCGGCATGGAGGGGTGGCGAAGGCTTTCTGTCGGATGGATGCGTCGATCGAAGGGCGGCGGCGGGGACCAATAGATACACCTGCCGGGACCACCCTGCAAGAAAGGATGTTCCTCCTGCCGCGCCCGCCGCGGATGCCGCGGGCGGGGCTCAGCGCACTGCGGCGAGGGCGGCCTGCACCTCGTCCAGCAGGAACATCTGCTCGGTCTTGCAGTGGTCGTCGTCGGGATCGTCCTCCGCGGGATCGGGGGGAAAGCGCAGGTCCGCGTCCGCCGCGGTCTGTGGGCCCCACGCGCCGCCCACCATCCCCGTCAGCCCGCACGACGACAGCCCCGGCGCGGATCCCACCCGCACGTTGATCCACCGCTCCACCCCCGCCGGCCGCGGCGCCGCGCGCCCCTGCCACTCCCCCGACACCGGGTCCAGCGTCACCAGCACCCGCACGTCCACGTCCGCCGCCAGCGAATCCGCCAGCCGATGCGCCGCGTCGCCGCCGTAGCTGTGGCCCACCAGCACCACCGGCGCCCCCTCCGCGCCCGTCCCCGCGTGCCGCACGACGGCGTCGCGGATGGCGCGCGGGTCGCCGTCGTACGGAAAGTAGAGCTTGTGCGTGCGCTCCCACGCCGCGTCGTATCCGCAGAAGACGCGCGCCACGTTGCGGTTCAGCGCGTCCGCGAACCCGCCGATGAACACGACGACCGGCCGGGCCTCGCCCGGGCAGGCGGGGTCGACGCGGTGGTACGCGCTGGTGCGGCGGTTCGCGGTGATCTCGATGGTGCACAGGTCCGCGATACGCCCCGTCGCCTCGGCCATCCGTCCGCCGGCGCCCGCCGCGCGCGCGGGGAACGTCGCCTGGGCGGGACCGGGGAGCAGGCCGCGCCAGCGCACCTGGCCCGCCTGCGGGCAGCCGGCATCCGCTTCCAGCACCGCGACGAGCTCCGCGCCCGTCCGCGAGACGCGCACCGTCGCCGGGGCCCCGCAGACGAACTCGAAGGGCGCGCGGTACGTTCCCGCCAGCCGCAGCTCCCCGTGCCGCAGCGTGGGGCGGAAGCGGGCGGCCTGGTTCGGCGGGCAGCGCTGCGCCTCCAGGCACGGCGCCGACGCGGAAAGGGCGATCAGGGCCAGGCTCAGGCTGCGTCGCATCTCCATGCGGTGCGAAGGCGGGTTGATCGATTCGATGGCGAGCGGCTATCGTTGCCGAGCACGGCCCGTGCCTTTCTGCTTCACCTCGATCTGCCACGTGTGGAGGGGTGCGCGTGAGAGGGTCGGAGGTGTCGTGCCCGCCATCGCCACGGGCTGAAGCCCGTGGCTGGGACGGCCACAAGCCCCGTCGTTGCTCGTTCCTCGCAAAACGGGGCTTCACCTCCTCGCGTGTGGGCCGCGCGCGGTGCGATCCGGCGCCGTTTGCGCGTAGTGTCCATGGTGTTGAAGCCCCGCCGGGCGAGCTCCGCGAGCCGGGGCGGGGCTTGTGGCATTTCCAGCCCCGGGCTTCAGCCCGGGGCGGGCCGGACGCGCAGATGAGGGGTGCGCCTGAAACGATACACGAGTCGGCCATCCCCGGCGCGAATGTGCCAGCACGCGTGCAGAGTGGTCGAAGAAAATGCGCCGGATCGACAGAAAGAGCCGCGCGGCTGTCGTGCCGTGCGGCTCTCGTCACCCAGCTCGTGTGGCTCTCATATCAGGAGGCGCGGAGTCTCCCTTCCTGCGCGGCGGGAGAAAGATCCACCGGACGGAAGTATTCCTCCGGATAGGCCTCTCCGGACTCATCCACGATCCGTACGAGCCCGTGCCGCGCCCCCTGCGGGTCCGGGAGCATCCGATAGAGCTTGTGCAGTTCCAGCGCAGCCGGAAGCCCGTCGTTGCACACGCAGACGGCGAACCGGTGCTCGGGCGAAGGTGAGATTCTGGGCGTCATTCGGCTCGAATCCACCCAGTCCTGGCCGCGCGGTAATTATGAGGCGCGTCGCAGGCCTTCCTCCCCTTCCGCGACCCGGAAAAACTTCTCCGGATAGAGATAATCCTCCCCGGTCTCGTCGACGACGCGGATCCATCCGCTCCGCTCCGCAGAAGGATCGGGCAGAACCTCGTAGACCTTGTTCAACAGAAGATCCAGTTCGTAGTCGTCGTTCCGAACGCAGACTACGAGACGGGGCGGGGTGACAGAACGCTTTTTCATTGGTCCAGGTAGCGTTTGATTTTTTCTCTGCACCTACCGATCCCGTGTGCCTCGTACCAGTGTAACTCGGCCGGTCTCACCTCGCCGGTTTCGAGGATTAGAACGGTAGCAACGCCCTTGCATTTGCGCCAGCGTCCCGGGCCGAACTGCTTGCGAAGCTCTGCGAGATCCCGAATTCCATGTCCTTGCGCAATCGTCTCCTTGTTCCGAATCTCGCCGATGACCTCAAATTGCATAATGCCGGCCGACTCGCGAAGTTGGTGTGATGTTCGCCTCCCCCTCTTCGGCGCGGCCAAGGTAATGGCGTGGACACCAGGGGTGTTAACCAGAATCCGCCAGCTCGCGAACCTGTTTTGGACCTGATCCCCACCCTGGAAAGCGCCCGCGCGGCCGAGAAGGAGCAGGCGCTCTACTACCGCACGCTCGCGGCGGAGGCCGAGGACCGCTCCGACGCGGCCCTGAGCGAGCGCTTCAACGAGCTGCACGCGGACGAGCAGCACCACGTCTCGCGCCTCTCCGCCCGCCTGCTGGAGCTGGGGGCCGGCCTCGCCGACATCTCCGGCGCACAGCCGTCGTCCGCGCGGATGGAGGGGTGGGAGGCGGAGGCGCGGCGGCGCGAGGAGGCGGAGGTGCGGCGCTACGAGGCGCTGCTGCGGGCGGAGATGGACGCGGAGACGCGCGGGCTGATCGAAGAGATCCTGGACACGGAGCGGCACCACGCCGCGGAGCTGGGGGGCAAGTGGACGACGGCGTGATGCTGGGACTGCGGGGCAGGCGGGCGCTGGTGACCGGCGCCTCGCGCGGGGTGGGGCGCGCCACGGCGCTGCTGCTGGCGCGCGCCGGCGCGGACGTGGGCATCGGCTACCACAGCCGCGAGGCCGAGGCGCAGCAGGTGGTGGAGCAGGCGCGGGCGCTGGGGGTGCGCGCCTTTGCCCAGGCGGCCGACGTCTCCACCCCCTGGGGCGCGGAGATGCTCTTCGAGCGCTGCCAGGTGGAGCTGGGCGGCATTGACCTCTTCGTCGCCAACGCGGGGATCTGGGTGCCGGACGAGGTGCCGGTCGCGGGGATGACGGACGCGCAGTGGGACCGGACGATGGCCGCCAACCTGACCTCCGTCTTTCAGACGGTGCGGCTGGCGGCGCGCTTCGTCGGCGACGGCGGGCGCATCGTCATCGTCTCCTCCACCGCCGGGCAGCGCGGCGAGGCGGGCCACGCGGACTACGCCGCCAGCAAGGGCGCCCTCATCTCCTTCACCAAGTCCGTCGCCATCGAGCTGGCGGAGCGCGACGTGACGGTGAACTGCGTGGCGCCGGGGTGGATCGACACGGAGATGGTGGAGCGGCCGATGGCGCAGGGGCGCGCGGCGATCGAGCGCGCCATCCCCCTGGGCCGCGTCGCCAGCGCGGACGACGTGGCGGGGCCCATCCTCTTTCTCTGCAGCGCCCTGGCGAGGCACGTCACGGGCGAGATCCTGAACGTGAACGGGGGGAGCGTGCTGTGCGGGTAGCCGGCCGGCCGCGGATGCGATGATCCACTTCCTGTTCACCGGCGGCACGATCTCGATGCAGCGCGACAGCGAAGCGGGCGGCAACGTGCCCGCCCACGGCGGCGAAGCGCTGGTCTCGCTCGTGCCCGGGCTCGATGCCGTCGGGCCGTACCGGATCGAGAACTGGGCCAAGCTTCCA
>DASTNU010001015.1:0-2284 GCA_035720605.1 Longimicrobium sp.
GCCAGATCCGCGACGCGGCCCGCGTAGCCGGCGGGGGCGCCGGCGCCGGTGGCGTCCAGCAGGAGGGCGGCGCCGCTGTCGGCCAGCATGTACGCCTGCCGCTCCGCGGGATACGCGGGATCGAGCGGGAGATACGCGCCGTCCGCCTTCAGCACGGCGAGGATGGCGATCACCGCGTCCACGCCGCGCTCCGCCCGCACCCCGGCGATGGCGCCCGGCCGCACGCCCAGCGCGCGGAGGCGGTGGGCCAGGCGCGCGGCGCGATCCTCCATCTCTCGATACGTGAGCCGCTCGCCACCGCCCTCCACCGCGACGACGTCCGGCCTCCGCGCGGCCTGCGCCGCGATGCGCGCGTGGATGGTCGACGGCGGCGAGTCGAGCACCGGGCCCTCCCAGGCGCGCAGGGCCGCATCCACCTCGTCGGGGGAGAGAAGCGGGAGCTGCGAGAGGCGCGCGTCCGGCGCGGCGACGGCAGCCGCCAGCAGCGTGCGGAAGCTCTCGATCAGCCGCAGCGCCGTCGCGCGGTCGAAGAGGGCCGTCGCGTACTCCAGCGCGCCGAGCATCCCCTGCTCGTCGGGAAGCAGGGTCAGCGTCAGGTCGAACGGCGCGTGCGCGCCCGGCACCGGCACCCGCTCCACCTGCAGCCCCGGCAAAGAGGCGTCGCCGTCTCCCGCCTGCTGCAGGCTGAACATCACCTGGAAGACGGGAGCGTGTGCGGCGGAGCGCGGCGCCCGGAGCTCCTCCACCAGCCGCTCGAACGGCATCTCCTGGTGCGCGAAGGCACCCACGGCGGCGTCGCGGACGCGGTGGAGGAGCGCGCGGAACGCCGGGTCGCCGGTGAGGTCCGCCCGCAGCGCCAGCGTGTTGACGAAGAAGCCGACCACGTCCCGCGTCTCCGGCCGGGCGCGGTTGGCCACCGGCGTGCCGACGACCACGTCGTCCTGCCGCGCGCACCGGCCCAGCAGCGCCTGGAAGGCGGCCAGCAGCACCATGAAGGGCGTGCACCCCTCCGCCCGGGCCAGCGCCTCGACCCCGTCCGCCGTCTCCCGCGAGAGGCGGAAGCGCTCCGCGGCGCCGCGGCCGTCGTGCACCGGGGGGCGGGGACGGTCCAGCGGCAGCTCCAGCAGCGCCGGCGCGCCCGCCAGCGCCTGCGTCCAGTACGCGACCTGCTGGTCGTACACGGCGCCGCGCAGCCGCTCGCGCTGCCAGGCGGCGTAGTCGGCGTACCGCAGCTCCGGCGGCGGAAGCGGCGACGGCCCGCCCCGCGCGAAGGCGCCGTACAGCGCCTCCAGCTCCCGCAGCAGCACGCGGGTGCTCCACCCGTCGGTGACGACGTGGTGCTGGTTCAGCAGCAGGACGTGCTCGCCCGCCTGCAGCCGGTAGAGGGCGGCGTGCGCCAGCGGTCCCTGCTCCAGGTCGAAGGGGACCGCGGACGCGTCCGCCAGCCGGCGCCGCAGCTCCGCGTCGCGGTCGCGGCCCTCCAGCCAGGTCAGGTCGATGGACTCCATCGGCAGGGCGCCGTGCGGCAGCACCACCTGCACCGGCCCGCCCTCCATCCACCGGAAGACGGTGCGCAGCGACTCGTGGCGCTCCGCCAGGGCATCCAGCGCCCGCTGCAGCGCGTGCCGGTCCAGCGCGCCGCGCAGCCGCAGCGCCAGCGGCGCGGCGTAGATGGCGCGGCCCGGGTCCATGCGGTCCAGCATCCACAGCCGCTGCTGCGAGAACGAGACGGGGGAGGCGTACGCCCGCACCCGCTCGCCGCGCACCTCGATCTCCATCGCCTCGCCGCGCGGGCGGGGCGTGATGCGGACCTCCGCGGCCTCCGCGCGCGGCGCGGCCTCCACCGCCGCGGCCAGCCCCTCCACGGTGGGCGCCTCGAAGAGGGCGCGCAGCGGCAGGTCGGCGCCGGTGCGGTCGCGCAGGTGCGTCCAGGCGTGCATCGCCAGCAGCGAGTGCCCGCCCAGCGCAAAGAAGTCGTCCGCCGCGCCGGCGCGCTCCACCCCCAGCACCCGGGCGAAGACCTCCGCGACCGTCCGCTCGGCGTCGGTGCGGGGCTCCACGTACGCCGCCGCCTCGCCGCCGGGCTCCGGCGCGGGAAGGGCGCGGCGGTCCACCTTGCCGCTGGAGCCCAGGGGAAGGCGGTCCAGGAAGACGAACGCCTGCGGCACCATGAACTCCGGCAGTTCCCGCCGCAGGTGCGCGCGCAGCCCCTCCGCCGCGGGCGCCGGCCCGCCGGGCGCGGGAACGATCCAGGCCGCCAGCCGCTGCAGCCCGCCCTCGCCCA
>DASTNU010001016.1:0-5432 GCA_035720605.1 Longimicrobium sp.
CTTTCGCTCGTTCCTCGCGACGGCGGACGACCCCTCCCCCAACTTCGGGGGAGGGGTTTTGCACGGGCCCTCGCGCTCGCTGAGGTTCTCCCCTCTCCCGCGCAGTTTGCGGGAGAGGGGCCGGGGGTGAGGGCCCCGCGCGAAGCGCGGAGTGGTTCGCCGGCCCTCACCCCAACTGCGCTACCCGGCCACGGCGGGCTCGGGGGCGCGCTCCGGCTGCGGTGTGGCCGTGAGGGGGACGAGGGGGCGCTGGTCCCACTGCTCCGCCGGGAACCGCTGCGTGAAGCCCGACCAGTAGTCGAACGAGCCCAGCGACGGGCCGCCCGCCGTCTCGCCGGGGTCTTCGTCCGGCCCGTAGACGATGACGTAGGTCAGCGCCTTCAGCCGTCCGAACCCCTTGCAGTCCGGCGCCACGGGAATGCGGTTGCGCCAGGTGCCGGTGTCCACGTAGTAGCGCCCACCGTCGTAGTCCGCCACGGCCAGCTCCACCGCGGGGTTGTGCGTGTGCCCCGCGATCACGTAGCGCGCGCGGCCGCTGCGCAGCGCCGGCTCCTTGGCCGCGAACGCCACCGGCGGCGGCGGCTCCTTTCCCGCGGACAACAGCCTGCGCACCAGCGTGGAGGGGATTCGCCGCGTCATCCGCCACAGGCGCAGGCGCAGCAGCATCAGCGGCAGGAACATCCGCCGCCGGACGAGCCACCGCCGCATCCACGGGTCGCGCGCCAGCCGGTTCAGCACCGTGCGCAGCAGCGGCTCGATCAGCGCCCACGCCTGCTTCTCCTGCCCGCGGATGTCCGGGTCGCTGAGCAGGAAGTCGAGCAGGTGCGACTGCGGGCGCACGTCGTCGAACTCCAGCAGCCGCTCGTAGACGTGGCGCAGCAGCGGGATCTGCTTGATCTTCTCCACCCCGTGCATCCTGCGCAGCTCCCAGGGAAGGCGCGAGGCGATCTCGATGGTCACGAAGTCGCCCAGGCCGTTCTCCTCGTACGCCTTGGGCGGGATGGGCTCGGGAAGGACGTCCGCCTTGGTGTAGTCGATGCCGAACGCCCGCGGGTCGTACTCGTGCCCGTGGCGCACCAGCGCCGCCGGCTCGGGAAAGAGGATCTGGTTGGGGAAGGGGTCGCCGCTGTTCCCCATCCCCAGCATCCCCCGCACCCAGGTGCGGATGGCTGGCGTGGCGTTGCAGACGCGGTCGTGGTTGCCGGTGAGGTAGTGGACCACCACCTCGTCCGCGGGAAACTCCACCTCCCTGCCGATCTGGATCACGTACTTGCCCGCGGCCAGCAGCCGGAAGATCGCCAGGGTCTTCTTCGCCCGGTCGTCCTCGGCGATCTGGTTCAACACCTGCAGCACCCGCCGCTCCAGCTCCGATCCGGGGGTGGGCGGGTCCTCGTAGGGCATGGGCGAGCAGTCGTAGTCGCACCAGAGGATGGTGCGCGTGACCTCGAAGATGTCCCCGGCCAGCACCAGGTCCAGCCTCCTGGTCCCCGCCAGCACGTTCCCGTCCGCGTCGCGCTTCTTGCGGCCCGTGCCGTTGTTGACCGCCTCTGCCGCCAGCCTGCGGATGAACTGCGCGAACGCCGCCGGGGGCAGGTTGCGCCTGCGCCCGATCGGCGGTCCGTCGTCACGCTTGATGATCTCGTGCTGTTCCGCCAGAAGGTGCAGGTCCGAAAGTACGACCAGCATGGTAGGGACCTCCGCGCAATGAACGGTGGGGGACCGGGAGCGCCGCGGGGGCGTGCGTCCGGCGGGTGGATGGGGGACCAGCGGAGCCGACGGGCAGGGTGGGCGGAACGAGGCGGCCGCCGCGAAGCCAGGGCCCAAGGTAAGGCGCAACCCGCGCGCGCGCGAGACTCTTGTTTCGCGGCGGCGAAAAACAGCTGTTGGGATACGGAGATAGGGAGAACGACCAGAGCTGCAGAGGACGGCAGGGAGATCTCCGCCCTGGATCTCCGTACCCTCGATTTTTGCTTCGGTCGAAGGTCCTGCGTGCCCCGGAAAGCTCAGCCGATGGGGATGTACTGGCGGCCGTAGACGACCAGCGGGGGGTGCGGGCCGTTCTGCCCCGCGGCGAGCACCTCGCCCACCACGATGCTGTGGTCGCCGCCGGGGTACACGGACGAGACGCGGCAGTCCAGCCACGCGACCGCGTCCGCCAGCACCGGCGCGCCCGTGGCCTCCGCGCGGTACGCCAGGCTTTCGAAGCGCTGCGCCGGCGAAAGGCACACGTCCGCGAAGCGCCGGGCGGCGTCTTCCTGCGTGGCCGCCAGCACGTTCACCGCGAAGGAGCCCGCCTGGAGGATGAAGTCGTGGCAGTAGCCGTCGCGGCGCAGGCACACCAGGATCAGCGGCGGGTCCAGCGACACCGAGCAGAACGAGCTCACCGTAAGCCCGTGCACCACCTCGCCCTGCCGGGCGCACACCAGCGTCACCCCCGAGGCGAACCGGCTCATCACCCCCCGAAAGGCGAGCGACGGCGAGACCGCGGAGCCGGTGCCCTCGGCCACGCTGCTCATCGCGGGCCGTACGCGTTCAGGTCCATCCCCGGAAACGCCAGCGCGTACCCCAGCCACAGGGTGAAGGCGATGCTGAGCGGAACGGTGACGTTGTCCTCCAGCGGGTCCTGCGACACCAGCTCCACCACCGCCCCCACCAGCGCCGCCAGCGCGCAGATGGCCCACTCGCCCGGCCGCCCCTCGATGCGCGGGGTCATCGCGACGATCACCAGCGCGGCCAGGAAGAAGCCGGCCATCCCCTCCAGGCTGCGCCCGCCCACCTTGTGCCGCCCGTAGCGCCGCCCCACCAGCGCCGCCGCCGCGTCCGCCAGGAGCATGATGGAGATGCTCAGGATGGCCACGTACCGCGGCGTGAACGCCACCAGCAGCGTACAGACGATGAAGAACCAGGTCAGCGCGTGCAGGGTGCGCTGCTCGCCCTTCTCCTTCTCGCGCAGGATGGGCCCCAGCCAGGTGCCGAACCACCGCGCGAACGCCCCGTCCCCGCGCCGGCCGAAGTCGATCGCCAGCGCCAGCAGGGTGAACGGGATGAGCACCGCGACGGCGAAGGGGCGGTCCACGTAGTAGTAGATCCACGGGATGGCGAACCCCGTCAGGTGGATCGTCTTGCGAACCACCTCGGTGCGGTAGTCCTGCTCGATGCTGGTCAGCGGCATCACGGCGTCGTGCGCATTCCCTCGGTGAAATCGAGCACCGCCCGCGCGATCTCGCCGGGCTTCTCCTCGTGCAGCAGCAGTCGCGTCCCCGGGATCTCCACCAGCCTGGCCCCCGGGATCTGCGCCGCCACCTTGCGTCCCTCTTCCATCGGGAAGTAGGGGTCGTCCGTCCCCCACACCACCAGCGTGGGCACGCGCAGCTGCGGGTGGATCTCCTCCAGCCGGTCCACCGCCTCCCAGTTGATCCCCCGCAGGATGAGCACTTGCCCGTGCAGCGCCCGGCTGGACTTCACCAGCGGGTCGATGGTGTGCTCACGGAAGTCCCCCTCCACCAGCTCCACGTCGCAGAAGCACCCCCCGAAGCTCATCCGCGAGCGGGTGAAAATCCGCGACATCAGGCTGGCCCGGAAGCCCGCCTCGCCCCCGGGAAGGGCCATGGTCCTCTGGTAGAGGGGGATCCACGCGGGGCGGTGGTGGGGGGCCTCGGTGTTCATCACGACCAGCGCGCGGATGCGCTCCGGGTGCCACCAGGCCACGTAGCGGGCCAGGGTGGCGCCGGTGTCGTGCGCCAGCAGGAAGTAGCGGTCCAGCCCCAGCACCTCGCCAAAGCGCGCCGCCAGGCGGCTGCGCGCCTCGATGCTGAAGTCCTGCACCCCCTCCCAGGGCGTGTCGCCGGCGCCGGGCAGGTCGGGGACGATGCAGTCGAAGTGCGGCTCCAGCAGCGGCAGCAGGCGGCGGAAGGTGAAGCCCGACACCGGCCACCCGTGCAGCAGCACCATCGGCGGGCCGCTGCCGAACCGCCGGTACGCCACGCGGACGCCGTCCACCTCCGCGAAGAGCGTCTCGCTCTCCAGGAACCGCTGCGCCTCGGCAGTGCTCATCGCCGTCCTCCAGGGGGAAACCAGGAGCCGCCCGCCCGCCGGGCGCGCCGCGTGGAGGAGAATTCCCGCGCCTCCCTGATGGGATCCCGTCTCCCCTCTCCCCGCGCAGTCTGCGGGGGGAGGGGCAGGGGGAGGGGCCCTACGCCGCCTGCACCCGCGCCGGGTGCCGCGCGTGCAGCGTCATCCGCATCCCGTGCCGGGGACGCAGGTTCAGCAGGGGCCACAGCTCCACCGGGTGGCCGGGCACCAGCCGCGGCTGCCACCGCTGGGCCAGCGTCGCCAGCACCAGCGTGATCTCCATCCACGCGAAGCCGTCCCCGATGCACAGCCGGGGCCCGCCGCCGAACGGGTAGTAGGTGTAGCGGGGCTCGTGATGCGGGTCGTGCGTGGCCCAGCGGTCCGGGTTGAAGCGCTCCGGCTCCTGGAACCAGCGGGGGTCGCGCTGCATCAGGTAGGGGCTCATCAGGGTGAGCGTCCCCGCCGGCAGCGCGTAGCCGCCCACCTCGAAGGGGTTCAGCGCCCGCCGCGCCAGCAGGTAGCCGGGAGGATACAGGCGCAGCACCTCCTTCACGATCTTCTGCGTGTAGACCAGCTGGCCCATGTCCTCCCACGTGGGGAGGCGGCCGCCGAGGACGGTGTCCAGCTCCTCGTGCAGCTTCGCCTCCACCTCCGGGTGCTGGGAGAGGAGGTACCAGGTCCAGGTCAGCGAGAGCGCCGTGGTGTCGAACGCCGCGAGCAGGAAGATGAGCGCCTCGTCGCGGATCTCCGGGTCCGGCAGCCGCGACTGGTCGCCGCTGCTGAGGCCCAGCAGGAGCGAAAGGAGGTCGCCCCCGTCCGTCCCCAGCTTCTGCCGCTCGCGGATCAGCCGGTAGATGGTGGCGTCCAGCCGGGCGCGCGCCCGGTAGAAGCTGACGCTGCTGGGGAGCGGAAGGCGGATCAGGTACTCGGAGAAGGGAACGGTCACGCGGGTGAAGAGCCGCATGGCCGCGGTGAGCGAGGTGGAGATCTCGCGCACCTCGTCGCTCACGTCGGCGCCGAACATCGTCCTGCCGCTGATGACCAGCGCCAGGTCCGACATGTCGACCATGATGTCGCGCGTCTGGCCGTCCTGCCAGCGCCGGTCCACCGCCGCCGCGCTCTCCACCATGGCGTCGGCGTAGCCGGGCAGGCGCGAGCGGTACAGCAGCGGCTGGATCATCCGCCGGTGCCGCAGGTGGTGCTCGCCCTCCGCCGTCAGCAGCCCCTCGCCCAGGAGCTCGCGCGCCAGCTCCAGCGGCCGCCCCTTCACGAAGTTCTTCTGGTTCGTCACCAGGACGGTGCGCACCCCCTCGGGCTCGCTGATCAGGCACACCTTCAGGTGCCCGATGTTGAAGAAGCCG
>DASTNU010001017.1:0-2002 GCA_035720605.1 Longimicrobium sp.
TCAAGCTGCTGCTGGGCGCGGGCGAGCCGCTGATCGGCCGTCTCTTGCTGTTCGATGCGCTCGCCATGAAGTTCCGGGAGATGCGCCTGCGGCGGGACCCCGCGTGCCCCGTCTGCGGCGAGAATCCCACGATCCACGAGCTGATCGACTACGAGGCGTTCTGCGGCGTTGCGCCGCCGGATGCCGCCCCCGCAAACCGGACGGACGACGACGTGCCCGAGATCACCCCCACGCAGCTCAAGGAGCGGCTGGACCGCGGCGACCGCCTCACCATCATCGACGTGCGCGAGCCGTTCGAGTGGGAGATCGGCAACCTGGAGCCGTACGGCGCCCGCCTGATCCCGCTCCAGCAGGTGCCCGAGCGGATGGACGAGATCGATCCCGGCGAAGAGATCGTGCTGCAGTGCCGCTCCGGCGGCCGCAGCGCGCATGCGCAGGAGTTCCTGAAGCACCACGGCTACGAGCGCGTGCTGAACCTCAAGGGCGGCATCCTGGCCTGGTCCGACCAGGTGGACCCCTCGATCCCGAAGTACTGACGACGTCCCTTTCCGCCGGCCTCCGCGCCCGGGCGGCGGAAGCCGCGGCTGCAACCGCGGAAAGCCCCGCAAACCGCGCGGGGCTCCGAGCTGCCGGGGGAGCGGGCCTCTCCACGGCAGGAGTGCGATCTCCGATCCCTGCGCGCGACCGGGCAGCCTGCTCTCCGCAGCCGGCGGCCGGCCGCGCGCACGGATCTCGCCCGGCTGTGCCGCGTCATCCTGACCGAACGAGCAGCGTAGCCGCCTGATGCCGATTTCCTCCGATCCATCCACCGCCGCCCTGCCCACCGCCGCCGACGTGCGCGCGGCGGCGGACGTGCTGCGCGGCGTGGCGCACCGTACGCCGGTGATGACCTCGCGCACGCTGGACGAGCGGCTGGGCGCGAGCGTCTTCTTCAAGTGCGAGAACCTGCAGCGGGCCGGCGCCTTCAAGTTCCGCGGCGCCTACAACGCCGTCTCGCGGCTCACCGGCCAGGAGCGCGCGCGCGGCGTGCTCACGTACTCGTCCGGCAACCACGCGCAGGCGGTGGCGCTCACGGGGCGCATCCTGGGGGTGCACGTGACGGTGGTGATGCCGGACGACGCGCCCGCCTCGAAGGTGCAGGCCACCCGCGGCTACGGCGCCGAGGTCGTCCTGTACGACCGGGAGAAGCAGACGCGCGAGGAGCTGGCGGCGGAGATGCAGCAGGTGCGGGGGATGGCGCTCATCCCCCCGTACGACTACGCGGACGTGGTGGCGGGGCAGGGAACGGCGGCGCTGGAGCTGCTGGAAGAGGTGGGGCCGCTGGACGCGCTGCTCACCCCCTGCGGCGGCGGCGGGCTGCTGAGCGGCAGCGCGCTGGCGGCCGGCGCGCTCTCGCCCGGGTGCCGGGTGATGGGGGTGGAGCCGGAGCTGGCGGACGATGCCACCCGCTCGTTCCGCACCGGCACCCTGCAGACGGTGCGCAACCCGCCCACCCTCGCCGACGGGCTGCGCACGCCCTCGCTGGGCCGCGTCACCTTTCCCCTGGTCCGCGCCCACGTGGCGCAGATGCGCACGGTGTCCGAGGCCGGCATCGTGGAGGCGATGCGGTTCCTGTGGACGCGCATGAAGCTGGTGGTGGAGCCCTCCGGCGCGGTGCCGCTCGCCGCGCTGCTGGCGGATCCCGACGCGTTCCGCGAGATGCGCGTGGGAGTGGTCGTCAGCGGCGGGAACGTGGACCTGGAGAACGCCTGCCGCCTGTTCGCCGGCTGACCCCGCGCCGGCCCCGATCTCGCCGGGGAGGGGCCATTTGCCGCGGAATCCCATCCTCTTTGCAATCTGCTACACCGCGCAGTAAGGTCCGATCAGAGCGCGCGGTTTGTATCCTCCCCCACCACAACGACTTACGCCACATTTTGCTTTCATGTACCAGATTGGTGCGACGGGCCTGATATGACGTGAAACATGCGTTACCTGTCGGGTGCCGTGGGTTGTCGCGGGAGTG
>DASTNU010001018.1:0-2407 GCA_035720605.1 Longimicrobium sp.
CGCCGTCGCGCTCGTAGTGCGCCAGCAGAACGTCGAGCGCCTCATCCACGCTGCCGGGGAAGGCCTGGCCGCGCTCCGCCTGGATCCCCGCCGCGTCGGCCTCGATGCAGGCCGAGATGACGCCCTCCCGCGAGCCGAAGCGCCGGATCACCGTCCGCGCGGAGACGCCGGCCCGGGCGGCGATGTCCGCGAGGGTGATCTCGTCGATGGGACGCTCGCGCCACAGCGCGACGGTCGCCGCGAGAATGTCGCGGGCCGTCCGGGCCGCCGCCTCGGCGCGCGCCGCCATCCGGTAGCCCCGTGGCGGCGAGGGAGATTTCATGTCACTCATGATGACATCGAATCCTTGCGGCGTCAAGCCACTTGAACGCCCGTTCGGGTGACGCGAATTGTGTAACAGATCTCACCCAGTCTCAAAAAGAGCGGTCCATGGTCAGGGTTGGGCGAATCCAGGCAGCTGAATTTCATCCTTTGCAACCACCACTTGGATCAACACAAAAAGAACGACCTTCGCGCTCCATGGGCCCATACGTGGGGGAACAGCACCACAAAATACAGTATTGCCCTAACTGGCGGGAGGAGGGTAGCAGTTTTCGCCACCTGTTTCCGCACGAGCCTCGTCCATACCGACTTTTGTTTCCGACATGAGTTGACGAAAGGGCTCGATGGGAATACTGTTGAGCCCGAAGTTGTGGGTTGAAATAATCTGGCGCTTTACGTAACTAATTCGGCCCGCTCCCCGCTGCCCGGTCCGGTGTGGGGGTGGGGCCTGCCATTTCCGTTCGCCGATCCCCCCTCAGAGAAGGTCTGCAGCCGATGTCCATCGTTTCGGAGCAGAAGGTTCTCGCATCCCCGGCGCCGCGGGGAAGCCGTGCACATCCGTGGAACGACACGGCGCGCGACTATCCGCCAGGGTGGTGCGTGCACCATCTGGTGGAAGCGCAGGCGCGGCGCACGCCGGACGCCGTGGCGGCGAGCTGCGGCGGCCGCACGCTGACCTACCGGGAGCTGGACGCGCGCGCCAACCAGGCCGCCCGCCTGCTGCGCCGCCACGGCGTGGGACCGGACGTGCTGGTGGGCGTCTGGATGGAGCGCTCGCTGGAGCTGGTGGTGGGGATGCTGGGGGTGCTGAAGGCGGGCGGTGCCTACGTGCCGCTGGACCCGGCGTACCCGCGCGCGCGGGTGCAGCTGATGCTGGCCGATACGCGCGTCCCCATCCTGCTCACCCAGCCGGCGCTCGCCGCGAAGGTGGATGCCGGGGACGCCGCCGTCGTGGCCATCGACGGCTCGTGGAGCGCGCTGGACGGCGAGTCCGTCGAGCCGGTCGCGTCGGGCGTGGACCCGGAGAACCTGTCGCACGTCATCTACACCTCCGGCTCCACCGGCACTCCGAAGGGGGTGCAGATCCGCCACTGCAGCGTGGCGACGCTCATCCGCTGGGCGCCGGAGGTGCTGGGGATCGGCGACGGGACGTCGGTGCTGGCCTCGACCTCGGTCTGCTTCGACGTGCACGTGGCGGAGACGTGGGTGCCGCTCTCGCTGGGCGCGCGGATCGTGATCGTCCCGAACGCGCTGCACCTGGCGTCGCTGCCGGCGGGCGAGCAGGTGGACGTGGCGTCGATGGTGCCCTCCGCGGCCGCCGAGCTGCTGAAGATGGGCGGCATCCCGCACACCGTCCGCTCCCTGAACCTGGGCGGCGAGCCGTTGCGCAACCAGCTGGCGCAGGACCTCTACCGCGCGCTGCCCAACCTGCAGCAGGTCGTCAACCTCTACGGCCCGACCGAAGACACCACGTATTCGACGTACGCCATCCCGCCGCGCGGGAGCGAGCGGACGATGCCCGTGGGTTACCCGGTGGCGAACACGCAGCTCTACATCCTGGATCCGCAGTATCAGTCGGTGCCGCATGGGGCGACCGGGGAGATCTGGATCGGCGGGGCGGGGCTGAGCCGCGGCTACCTGCGCAGGCCGGCGGCCACGGCGGAGAAGTTCGTCCCGGACCCGTTCAGCTCCATCCCCGGCGCGCGGATGTACCGCACCGGCGACCTGGGCAGGGCGGGGGACGACGGGCAGATCGACTGCCTGGGGCGCATCGACCACCAGGTGAAGGTGCGCGGCTACCGCGTGGAGCTGGGCGAGGTCGAGGAGGCGCTGCGCAAGCATCCGCTGGTCATCGATTCCGCCGCCGCGGTGCGCGAGGACGTTCCCGGCGACCGGGTGCTCGTCGGCTACGTGGTGGCGGAAGATGGCGGAGAGCTGACGGCCACCGAGTTGAAGGCGTTCCTGAAGGACCGGCTGCCGGAGTACATGGTGCCGACGTTCGTCGAGGCGCTCGGCGCGCTGCCGCGGCTGCCCAACGGCAAGGTGGACCGCGGGGCGCTTCCCGCGCCGCGCATCGACGCGGAGC
>DASTNU010001019.1:0-3544 GCA_035720605.1 Longimicrobium sp.
GTTGGCGGGGGCGGGCCGGGGAGGGGGGCGCACGGCGGGCGAGACACAGCCTGTTTCCCGCCTCGGACCTCGATCATCTCCCACCCCCCTCCCGCCGGGCGACGGCGAGCAGGCGGATGCCGGTCATCCGGCCCCGCATCCGCACCGCCATCAGCCGCGCCAGCCAGGCGGCGGTCGCCAGGCGGCGGCGGAGCGGGCGGCCGTACCATCCGCCGAGCCTCCCGTCCACCGCCACCAGGTGCGCGGCCGCGCCGACGGCGTGGAAGGGCTCGTAGCGGGCGGATTCGAGGCGCCAGTCGTGGCGGCCCAGGAAGATGCGCAGCGCGGCAGGCGTCCAGCGCAGCACGTGCTGCGGCGGATAGTCCCAGAAGTCGCTGCGGCCAATGCGGTCCGCGTGGCGCACGCGGCGGGTGTAGCGCAGCTCCGCCGGGCACCCCACCAGCAGCAGCGCGTCCGGCGCCGCCACCCGCGCGATCGCGTCGAACACGGCGTCCGGCTGCTCCAGGTGCTCGATCACCTGGAACAGGGCCACCGCGCCGAAGGGCTCCGCGCCGGCGAAGTCCCGCACCTGCCCCACCTCCGCCACGTGCGCGTCCAACCCCCGCGCCCGCGCCGCCTCCACCGCCGCGCGCGAGAAGTCGATCCCCGTCGCGCGGTGGCCGAGGGCGGCGGCGCGCTCCAGGAACTTGCCGTCCGCGCAGCCGATCTCCAGCAGCCGCAGCGGCGGCTCCGCGCGGAGCACCTCGAGACCGGCCAGGTGGTCCCACGCCAGGCCGTACGCCTCCGGAGGATAGTTGTCCGCGCTCCACGCCCGCGCGGGATCGGCCGCCTCCAGCCCGCAGCGGGCGCAGCGGAGGAAGGCGACGGCGTCCGCGCCCACGTCCGCGCGCACCCGCCGCAGCACGTCCTCCGCCTCGTATCCCGCCCACGCGTCCTGGCGCGCCCACGCCGCGGCGATCCGCTCCACGGGCATCCGCTCCACCGCCTCCATCGCCAGCGAGGCGCAGGCGGGGCAGGTTTGCGCGCTCACGGCAGCGGCACCCCGGCGCCGCCCTGCTCCGGCACCAGCCGCAGCCGCGCCAGCACCGGCCGCAGGCGCTCCGGCAGCGGCAGGCCGGCGTAGAGCGGGCGCATCCACCAGACGTACAGCACGGCCAGCCCCGGCGCCAGCAGCAGCGGCGGCCACACGGCGGCGCGCCATCCCGCGATCCCCACGGCGAGCCCGAGGAGGAGGAGGAGGGCGGCGCGCGCGGACCACGGCGCCAGCGCCCCGCGCCAGAGATCCGCGTGCCCCAGCCCCGTGACGCGCCGCAGGTAGTGGACGCCGGCGGGATACGCGACCAGCGCCGTCCCCAGCAGCGTGGCCGCCGCCACGCCGGGAAGGCCGAACAGGCGGCCGAGCAGGACCGCCGCGGCCAGGTGGACGATCCCCTGCGCGACGGTCGCGAAGCCCACCTGCACGCGGGCGCCGAGCGTCGCCGCGGTGGTGAAGAGGGAGTGGCCCAGGGAGAGGGCGATGGCGCCCGCCGCGACCAGCGCGTTCGTCGTCAGACCGGCGAAGCGGCCGGGGCCCACCCAGAGCGAGACGAAGCTGGGGTTGAAGGCGAGCACCGCGCACGCGACGACACCCGCGCCGATCAGCGTCAGGCGCAGGATGGAGATGACGATCTGCCGCGCGCGCTCCGCCTGCCCCTCGCCCTTGAGCTGGGCGAGGCCGACCAGGCCGGCGTCCGGCACCTGCCAGCTCATCTGCGTCAGCACGTCCGCCAGCCTCGCCGTCAGCGCGTAGGTCACCGCCGCCACGGGTCCGGCGATGGAGAGGATGACGAGGTTGCTCGTCGCCGAGATCATCCGCCACCCCAGCCCCCCGATCCACCCGCCGATCCCCTGCGCGGTCACGCTCCCCAGCAGCCGCGCGGAGGGCCAGCGCCACCCCCGCAGCAGCTCCGGCGCGATCCGCCGCGCCCGTACCCAGCTGGCGCAGGCGACGAAGAGCGTGGGCACGGACGCGGCGGCGGCGAGGGCGTACAGCCCCTGCCCCGCCGCCAGCAGGCCCAGGATCAGCGCCACGTTCAGCACCGCCTGGGCCACGCCCAGCCGCCCCGCGAAGGCCACGTCCTGCAGGCCGATGAGGAGCGCGTGGAAGACGCGCACCGGGTACGCGGCCGCCATCCCCGCCACCAGCAGCATCAGCGGACCGATCACCTGCGCCCGCTGCGCCCCGGATACGCCGGTGATCCCCGGCGCCAGCGCCAGGAGGCCGAGCGCGAGGAGCGCGAAGACGACGGCCGCCAGCGTCGCCGCCACCACGCCGGCGGAGACCAGGGTGCGCATCTCCTCCCGGTCGCCGCGGCCGTCCGCCTCCGCCACCAGCCAGGGGAGCACGCCCAGCACCCCCAGGTCCGCCATCGCCGAATACGCCACCAGCTCGCCGAAGCCCAGCCACACGCCGTACGCCTCGCTCCCCACGCTGCGCAGGACGAACGGGACGACGAGGATGCCCGACGCCAGCGCCAGCCCGAACTGCAGGTAGCCGAAGCCGGCGGCGATCCCGGCGCGGGTGGTGCGGCTCACGCGGCGTCCCGCCGTCCCGCCGCGAAGCGCGCCACCTGCCGCGCGGTGGCCACCCATCCCGCGGCGGACGCCTTCCGCGGCCACGACTTCCGCGCGCGCCCCTCCTCCGCGCGGATGACGTCGCTCCACCGCGCGTAGAACAGGCTGCCGTTCTTCAGGCCGATCTCCATCCGCCGCTGCGAAGGGGTGCGCGCGTAGGTGGTGCTGAGCTGGTGGACGTAGGCGCCGTCGCGCTCGTAGCCGTGCGTGGCCACCTTCCACCCCGCTTGGCGGATGCGGTAGCAGAGGTCGGACTCGTCCCACTCCGTCGGCCGGAACGCCTCGTCCAGCGGGCCCACGCGGTCGATGCACGCCTTCCGCACCACCCACGGGCGCATCACCCCGTCCACCTCGTGCAGGCGCAGCCAGTTGAGGGGCGCGGGGCCCATGGTGCTCTCCATCCGCCGCCAGTCGAAGGTGTCTTCCCAGCTGCGCACCGGCTCGTCGACGGGGTGGTAGAGGAGGCCGCGGCTCAGGGAAAGGAGGCCGATGTCGGGGCATGCGCGAAAGGTGGCCAGCAGCTCGGGGACGAACCAGCGGGCGAGCAGGAACATGTCGTCGTGCCAGCTGAGCACCAGCGGCCCGCGCGCCTCGGCGAAGCCGCGGTTGGTGCACACCAGCTCGTGCGCGTCCGCCTCGTGGACGACCCGCAGCGCGGGACCGTCCCATCCGCGCGCCACGAGGTCGGCCAGGTACTCGGCGGTGCCGTCGGTGCAGCCGTCCTCCACGACGATGAGCTCCACCGGCTGGTCCGCGGCCAGGCGGCGCCACGAATCCAGCGCCTGCCGCAGCACCGGCAGGTTGTCGTGCGTGGCGATGATGACGGAAAGCTGGATCCCTTCTCCCTCTGCGCTCAACTCCCCCTCCCGGTGTGGCCCCTGTACGGATAGATCCAAGCGCTTCGACCCGCTTCTCTCTGCGCCCGAGAGGG